>NZ_JBFRPB010000012.1:0-124136 GCF_041471785.1 Vibrio sp. 10N.261.51.C6
GGTCATTGGGTGTTCACCGCGAGCAGCGCGTTTAATCAGTTAAACGTCGGCGATAAAGTAGAAGAAACCTTCACGGTGTCGTCTGTTGATGGCACACCCTCGACCATCAAAGTGACGATTAATGGCACCAATGACCGCCCTACTATCTCAGGTACCTCAAGTGGCGCGGTGATCGAACAGGGCTTGAACACGGCAGGAAACCCCGATGCGACAGGGAGCTTAATCGCGACTGATATAGATAAGTCCGACACCGTTACGTGGGCAATCAATCAACCCCAAGGTCAATGGGGAACGCTGTCGATTGATCAGCATGGTCATTGGCACTATCAGCTAGACAATTCAACCGGCGGTGCCGCGGATAAACTCGCGGCTGGTGAACATCAGTCTGAATCATTCTGGATCACCGCTACCGATTCAACAGGAGCGACAGTCCCTCATAAAGTCGTTATCGATGTGCAAGGCAGCAACGACAAACCAATTGTCAGTGCGTGGACTCAGCTTCCTGCGGGTAAAGAGGATCAACCCGTAACCATCAAGGCTTCTGACTTGCTAACACATGCAAGCGATGTGGATAGTAGCGATGTATTGCACGTGACAAATTTGCAAGCGACACACGGTAGCCTGACTGATAATAAAGATGGCACTTATACCTTCACGCCAGATAAAGATTTCAATGGTGAGATTCGACTCACCTATGATGTGGTTGACGGCCATGGTGGCAGCGTCAGCACTCAAGCTAAGTTTGATCTTATCGCAACTCCAGATAACGCGATTATTACCGACGCACAAGCCAATGCAGACTTACGGGGAGTAACTGAAGATCGCGGCTATATAGATACCCACTACCAACTGCATTACGACGGCAGATTAAACATCCAAGACCCTGATAAGGGAGAGGCACAGTTTGATCCGAATATAGGCTCACAAACCTATCAAGGTATTGGCTACGACACCAAACTGGGTGGGCACATACTGCTCATGCGCGACGGTCACTACACCTATACCCTCGACAACCGCAATATACAGAACTTAGCGCAAGGCGAAGTTAAACACGATTCAGCCATTATACGCTCAGCAGATGGTACAACACACACGATAGAGCTAACGGTTCATGGTACCAACGATGCCCCAACCATCAATGCTCAGTCCCACTCAGTGACTGAAGGTGGAAGCGTTCTAAATGGACAAATGGTTGGCCAAGATATTGATACCGGTGCGGCCTTGACTTACAGCGCACCGCAGATTGATGGCTTGGTGGTTAATCCGGACGGCAGTTATAGCTTCGATCCTGCTCACTCTAGCTATCAATCGTTAGCATCAGGTGTCACGAAGACATTGACTGTTCCAGTAACAGTCACAGACGAGCATAATGCGAGCAGCACTCAAAACCTCTCAATAACGATTACAGGGGTTAATAATTCTGCCGTTATCGGCGGTGTCTATACTGGAGATGTTCATGAAGGGCATACCTATACAGCACCAGATGGTACAATGTCTGGTGGCTACGTCGATGATCGCTCACCAGATCATATGCATGGAAACATCGGCAAATTATGGAACGACGAAATACACACTGATGGTCACCTGAACATTGTTGATCCAGACTCCGGTGAAAGCCATGCCCAAACCGGCGTTTATTACGGCACTCATGGTCGTGTCATACTTCAGAGTAACGGAGATTGGAGCTACTACGCTTCCATAGGCCAAGACGCAACAGGTAGAAAGATTGATCACCTCGGCCAAGGTGAATCGATAACGGATACTGTCACCGTCAAATCGGCTGATGGCACCACTCACGATATTGTTGTCACCGTTCATGGCGATAACGACCGTCCGTATTGTTCTGGTGAAGTGCAACTGAACAACGGTAAAGAAGATCTTGCTCAAGCCATCACAGCAACCGAGCTAATCGCTAATACTGTTGACGTAGACGCCAACGATGCAGGTAAGCTCACTATCGCTAATTTGCATGCTGACCATGGCTCGATTCAAGACAATCACGATGGAACCTTCACCTTCACTCCAAGCCACAATTACAACGGCAGCGTCCACTTCACCTACGATGTGAAAGACGCGCATGGTGGTACAACACACACTGGCGCATCAACGACGCTCTCGGCTGTTGGCGATAAAGCCCAAATCGCTGGCGTTGATACTGGTTCAATAACCGAAAACAGCGCGGGTGTCGACATGTCACCCGACTATGCTCACTCAGGCATCGCCACACTTGGCAATACAACACTCTATGCTGATGGCAAGCTGACCATCACAGACCCCGATGTAGGCGAGTCAGGATTTGAACGCCAAGGCAGCAATGGTTACGACTATCACGGCACCTATGGCGATCTAATCTTACTCACCGATGGCACCTGGCATTACCATGCCGATGCTGGGCATCTATCAGGTATAGGTGCTAGACCCACAACGCGTGGCACTGCAATTGACCAACTTGGTGAAGGGCAAAGCTTAACCGATACGATTACAGTCCATTCAAAAGATGGTA
Source organism: Vibrio sp. 10N.261.51.C6 (assembly GCF_041471785.1). Classification (NCBI taxonomy): domain Bacteria; kingdom Pseudomonadati; phylum Pseudomonadota; class Gammaproteobacteria; order Vibrionales; family Vibrionaceae; genus Vibrio; species Vibrio sp. 10N.261.51.C6. The sequence goes on from NZ_JBFRPB010000012.1 coordinate 2,504, forward strand.
CAACACACGATATTGTCATCACCATTCACGGCAGTAACGACAGACCTTACTGTTCATCTGAAGTGGTGCTTGCAAATGGCAGTGAAGATACACGCCAAACCTTAACCACCGCGCAACTATTAGCGAATACCGTCGATGTGGATGCCAATGACGCCGGTAAACTAACCATTGAAAACCTGCATGCTGACCATGGTTCTATTCTAAACAATGCCGATGGCACGTTTACCTTTACCCCAGAAAAAGACTATAACGGCGATGTACACTTCCGCTATGACGTTAAAGATGCACACGGTGGTGTAACACACACCGGCGCAACCACCAACTTAGCGGCGGTTAACGACACCCCTGATGTGACGCCTTTAACCGACAGTGTCAGTGAGGGGGCCGATAATCATCACACCCTCAATCTGCTAGTAGGTGCTACGGACAAAGACGGCGACGCTTTAAGCGTCAGTCACCTTGAATATGCCATCGATGGTCAACTTCAGGCAGGGAAAATCCCCGCAGGTATCACCTTAGATACTGATGGTCATACATTAATTGTTGATGCCACTGATCCCGCATTTAACCATTTGGCCAATGGTCAGTCGCAACAAATCGCTATCACCTATCAAGTAGAAGATGGCCATGGTGGAAGTACGCAACAAACCGCCACGCTTACGATTGCCGGGACAGATGATAAAGCCACACTGGTTTCTAATGTCATTCAGCTCACTGAAACACAAGCGCTGGATAGTGAATTTAAATCCTATAGAGGCCAGCTTCAGCTGATTGACCCTGATAGTGGTGATAACACTCAGTTTGTATTTAGCGGGAAGTATTTAGGTCAAGGTTTTGCACCTGGTCACCTTGATGTTTGGCCTAATGGCACTTATCAATTCAGATTAGATACAGGCACCAATCATCATCCGGACGATCTAATCAGTAGCCTACATGCTGGCGAGTCGATGGAGCTCCCCTACGAAGTCGAAACCACTGATGGTCAGAAGCTCACCATTATGGTGAAAGTGACCGGTGAAGATAACCAAGCAAAAATTGCAGTGACGCCCTACTCGAGCCTAAATAATCATGTTTACGAAGATCACACTTCCTTTGGCAATACCACCAGTCAACTCAGCAGTGGTGGCACGTTACAGGTCATTGACCCGGATCACGACCAAGCCGGTTTTATTGCACAAACCATCACCACCGCCGAAGGTGGTCAGTTCAATATCAACGCACAGGGCCATTGGTCATACGATATTGACAATGATAAAGTCCAACATTTAGGTGCAGGGGAAAGCTTCCAGCAAACCTTTACCGTTGAATCTATTGATGGCAGTGCTAAAAAAGATATCACAGTGACCGTTCACGGCACCAATGATGCGCCCGTCGCATCAGCTGAAGTACGTTTAGCGAATGGCTTAGAAGATACCCAGATAGTCCTCACCCCTGCACAGCTACTGGCCAATTCTAGCGATGTTGACGACAACGATATTGGCAAATTATCCATTGAAAACCTACAGGCTGACCACGGTGCTATTGTATTAAATGCCGACGGCACCTTCACCTTTACCCCAGAAAAAGACTATAACGGCGATGTGCATTTTAACTATGACGTTAAAGATGCACACGGTGGTGTAACACACACCGGCGCAACCACCTCGCTTGTAGCCGTCGATGACAAAACAATTATAAGTGGCGTTGATCATGGCGTAGCAACTGAAGATGTTGCAACGCATATGAGTACGAACGTAAACATAATGGATGCAGTTGATTGGCAAGCTTTGCAAATAACCGATGTAGATAGCTCTAACCAACAAGTGACTGTCGAGTTTGCAGGTAAGCAATACACATGGGATCTAGGCAGTAACTTAGATGTGACGACACCCTATGGGAAATTTCAGTTTTACACGATCACAACTGGCCCCCACACAGGAGAACATTGTTGGAGCTATATTGGTGATAATAGTAATGCTCACGTTCAAGAGTTAAAACAAGGTGAATCATTCACGGAATCGATAAAGCTAATAGCCACTGACGGCACTGAATTTCCGATCACAGTAAAAGTGAATGGTACCGAGGATGGGGTCGTAATCGATTCTAAGTCGGAACTTGGTCATGTCGTAGAAAATGCCCAAACAGGGGCTTCAGTTTCCGGCAGCGTAATAGCCCACGATGTTGACCTTCACGATACGGTGAGTTGGACACAAACACCAATAACTGGCATTAGAGGTCAATATGGTACGTTCCACCTAAGTACAGATGGACAATGGCATTACGACGTTGACCAGAACAAAGCGAAAAAACTAGGAGACGGTAACGAGTATTGGGAGCACTTTACAGTTGAGGCTGTGTCTACTGATGGTAGTCATGTCTCGAAAAGTGTATCCGTAGTTGTGCACGGTAATAATGATGCACCGATAGTAATACGTGGTGAGGTGACGCTACCTTCAGGGAAAGAAGATACCTCAATACATATTACACAAGCTCAATTAGTCGCCAATACTATCGATGTCGATGTTAATGATAGAGGGTGGTTACACGTTGAAAACTTGACTGCAGACCACGGCAGTGTGGTATCAAATTCGGACGGTAGTTTTACCTTTAATCCCGACCCTAATTATAATGGTGCAGTCCACTTTAACTATGATATTGCCGATAGACACGGCGGTATCACCCACACCGGCGCAACCACCAACTTAGCTGCGGTTAACGACACCCCTGATGTGACGCCTTTAACCGACAGTGTCAGTGAGGGGGCCGATAATCATCACACCCTCAATCTGCTAGTAGGTGCCACAGACAAAGACGGCGACGCTTTAAGCGTCAGTCACCTTGAATATGCCATCGATGGTCAACTTCAGGCAGGGAAAATCCCCGCAGGTATCACCTTAGATACTGATGGTCATACATTAATTGTTGATGCCACTGATCCCGCATTTAATCATTTGGCCAATGGTCAGTCGCAACAAATCGCTATCACTTATCAAGTAGAAGATGGCCATGGTGGAAGTACGCAACAAACCGCCACGCTTACGATTGCCGGGACAGATGATAAAGCCACACTGGTTTCTAATGTCATTCAGCTCACTGAAACACAAGCGCTGGATAGCGAATTTAAATCCTATAGAGGCCAGCTTCAGCTGATTGACCCTGATAGTAGCGATAACACTCAGTTTGTTTTTAGCGGTAAATATTTAGGTCAAGGGTTTGCACCTGGTTACCTTGATGTTTGGCCTAATGGCACTTATCAATTCAGATTAAATACAGGTACCAATCATCATCCGGACGATCTAATCAGTAGCCTACATGCTGGCGAGTCGATGGAGCTCCCCTACGAAGTCGAAACCACTGATGGTCAGAAGCTCACCATTATGGTGAAAGTGACCGGTGAAGATAACCAAGCAAAAATTGCAGTGACGCCCTACTCCAGCCTAAATAATCATGTTTACGAAGATCATACTTCCTTTGGCAATACCACCAATCAGCTCAGCAGTGGTGGCACGTTACAGGTCATTGACCCGGATCACGACCAAGCCGGTTTTATCGCACAAACCATCACCACCACCGAAGGTGGTCAGTTCAATATCAACGCAAAGGGCCATTGGTCATACGATATTGACAATGATAAAGTCCAACATTTAGGCGCAGGGGAAAGCTTCCAGCAAACCTTTACCGTTGAATCTATTGATGGCAGTGCTAAAAAAGATATCACAGTGACCGTTCATGGCACCAATGATGCGCCAATTGCCTCGGCTGAAGTGCGTTTAGCGAATGGCTTAGAAGATACCCAGATAGTCCTCACTCCTGCACAGCTACTGGCCAATTCTAGCGATGTTGACGACAACGATATTGGCAAATTATCCATTGAAAACCTACACGCCGACCACGGTGCTATTGCCTTAAATACCGATGGCACGTTTACCTTTACCCCAGAAAAAGACTATAACGGCGATGTGCACTTTAGCTATGACGTTAAAGATCCCCACGGTGGTGTGACTCACACCGGTGCATCAACAACACTCTCGGCAGTTGGCGATGCTGCGATCTTCACCGGAGATAAAAGCGGTCAAATTACAGAAGATCGCCATGTACAAGGTGATGCTCAACATACGATATTTGTCACTGGCGTGTTGAATGTTATCGATCCTGATGCCAGTGAAGATCATTTTTACGACACTCGTAATGCCCATGCGCTCAGTGATCCCTATGGCGGTCATCTGACCATTGGAAAAGCCGGTGATTGGGCTTATTCGGTTCCCAATGCCAATATTCAACACTTAGCGGCAGGGCAAGTCGAGCAGGTTCAATATGAAGTAACGACTGCTGGTGGTGATAAGCAGGTTATTACCCTCTATGTGCATGGTACTAATGATAAACCAACAGTTTCTGAAGCTATCGCAGGTGCACATAACATTGATGAAGATGCTGCAAATGCGACCTCTGGGCAAATTATTATCAGCGATGTTGATCATAGCGATCAACATTCTGTCAGTATTGATAGCCAACATCAGCCACAGTATGGTTCTGTTACCTATAATAGCAATACACAAACTTGGGTCTACACACTTAATAACAGCAATAGCCATGTTAATGCTTTAAATAATGGTGAACAATTGACCGATAAGTTTTCTCTATTAGTCGATGATGGACACGGGGGCATTACAACTCAAGAAGTTGAAATGCGCATTGATGGACACAGCGATGTTCCACCAATGCCAACCCTAGTTGCCCCTGCAAAAATTACCGGCAGTGCAGGCAATCAGGACCTGCATGCCTCAATCGGAATTCCTCCAATTATTCACCAAGGAACGCCTACGCCAATGACAGGCTGGGGAATATCAGATTACCACGGACACTCTCTCACTGCATTACACGGTCAATTTGGTACTTTGCATGTCAATCCTGCAACCGGAGAGTTGAGTTACGATTACCAACAAACTTCATCAGGCGTCGTTAAGACACATACAGGAGGCTCTTACAGTAGTGGTACAGACGAAACCGACTCGTTTGTTTTAACCCTAGGAGGCGATCAAAACTCACAAGTCGCGGTGCACCTACATTTGCACTCGCAATCCGTCCATGGAAACAGCGGACATCACATTGACCAAACCACACTAACTGGCATGGATTTATCGCCAATCGCTCCACCACCTCCTCCAGCACCCGGCATGAGCCAAGCGGATGAACCGGATGCCTCTTTCAGCACCCCTGATGAAGTTACTCTTAATTTTGATGAGGTGACGGCAAACCTAGAACATACAGCGATAGGCGAACACGAACAGCGTTCTGGTGCCCATGCTTACCTAGACGCTCTGGGTATTAATGCTGACTCGCTGTCTATAGATTCACCGTCACACAATGTACCAGTAGCGCATGATATCGATATCATTTTCAGTGATGCCGAGAGTGCTTATGGGGCTGAGCAAACTGACGATGGTATGAGTGATGGGCTGTCTCACCATACCGATAACCCATCTATTGATGATTATTTACACCATCATAATGACGTTGACGGACTGCCTGACATAGACCCAAATAACTAGAACATCACCCCTGCGGTTAGATAAAAAAAGGAGCACGGCATGTGCTCCTTTTTTATGCAAGCCAGAGTGGAGGACTTTACCTCTCTCCAAACGCCACGCTAACATTGGTATAAATCGGTTTCCATAAGTATTGGAACACCGACTTCTCGCCAGTTGTGATGTCTACTTCACCCGTCATACCCGGCAGTATGGAAAAGCTTTCAGGGTTATCACGGAAGTAAGGCGTATCAACCGACACTACAACTTCATAATAGATCTCGCCACGTTCGCTTTGACTTGTGGTCGGTGAAATACTCTCTACCGCCCCTTTTAAAGCCCCAAAGCGGCTGTAATCAAACGCATCAATCTTGACTCGAGTGGGCTGCCCAACACTCACAAAACCAATATCTCTTGGGGACAAACGTGCTTTGAAGTCAGCGTTCCCTCCGACAGGCACAATTTCAACTACCGTGCCACCCGGCTGAATAACACCACCATCCTGCGTGCTTGGTATGCTTTGCACCAAGCCTTGTAGCGGTGACACTAACATAGTGTTCGTCAATTTAGCTTGGCTTGAACGAACTCTAGCATTCAATGCTGATAAGTCAGATACGGCTTTAGAACGATCATCGCTCACTTTAGCTTTCGCTTCCGCCAGAAGCTGTATGATTTTTTGGTCATTACTGTCAGCTTGTCTAATCAATACCGACTTCTTACCACGAGCTTCTTCGATTTTCTGTTCGATACTGGCCAATTTTTGTCGCATTTCAAGCACACGTAAACGTGAAATGTTACCCGCTTTATAACCCTTCTCCAGTATGTTCAACTCTTGCTTAGTCGCATTTAACTCTTTCTCATAACTCGGCAAGGCCTTTTCTACGCTACGAAGCTGCTCTGCAATTTGCTCGCTCTCTTTCTCAAGCACCACACGCTTTTGGAAGTAGAGGGCTTTTTGCGCGTTCAGCTGCGCTTTTTGTTGGCTGACGATCTCTGGGTAATCGACCTCAAACTCAGCAAGGTTAGGCTCACGTTGCTCAAGCAGCGCATTCATACGTTCCACACTGGCTAGAAGCGTCACTTGTTGGGACTTTAGCTCTTCAAGGGCGGTACGCTGGAAAGTGGCATCAAACTCAACAAGCGGCTGGCCTTTCTCTACCAACTGGCCTTCTTTAACAAGAATTTGCTTTAACTTACCGCCAATCGCACTTTGTAATACTTGCTTCTCGCCTTCCGGAATCACAGCACCTTTGGCTTTGGCGATTTCATCAACTTGAGTGACTACAGACCAAGTGGCAAAAGCAATAACACATAAGGCAACCGACCATGTGGCCAGCGCCAATGTACGAGCCGTATTTTGTGATTCAACAAGCTCACCGTAGCGCTTGCCCTTCTCGATAGATTGTTTAGTCATTAGCGACTCCTTGCTTAGACTCTGATTGTTCTTGTTGGGCTGCATTTTGTTGAGCAGACGCCTCTTGAGTTGACGGCTGTAGCTCTTGAGATAACGGTTGCTCAGATAACTGCGGTTCTTGAGAAGCTTGAGGCTCTGAAGGCTGTTCCTGCTTCGAAGACTGCTCCGGCTCTAATGGACCGGCATAAACCACTGCACCTTCATTTAATACCACCACTTTATCGGCAAGCTTGATTAAATCCGGATCGTGGGACGTGTAAATCACCGTTGCTTTTCCTTTTTTCGACTGCACAAACTCACCAAATATACGTTTAGCATTTGGGTGAGCATCAGGCACAGGATTATCCATTAAGAACATTGGGTAGTCATAAACCAGCGCTTTTGCATCAATTAGGATCTGCGCGACGCTGCCAGACAACATGTCAAAAAGGCTGTCCGGCTGAATACTGCTGATGGAAGTATCGAGCCCACCTGATAATGTCTCGAACCAACGCTTTCCGCCGACCATTTCAATTGCAGAGATCATTTTCTGATCTTCGACTTTGTGACCGTCGTTTAGCCACTCTCGAATACTCAGCGTAAGCAAATCAGGATATGCGGCTCGAATGAAACACCAGTGGCGATAAAGCTGCGGGTCGTATTGAACGAGGTTAACGCCTTCAAGCTCGACCATGCCATTTTGGATAGGCTGCAAGCCAGACAGCACTTCAATTAATGTTGATTTACCGCTCCCAGAAGGGCCGGTAATCGCGACAACTTCACCGGCTTCAATATCAAAACTCACACCATTCAAAGCGGGGCGACTCTGTTTGGGATAGCGCAGCGTCACTTGGTCTAATTTCAAGTTAGGCGCTACCACGGGTAACGGGTGATGCTGGTAACTGAATTCACGCTCAGACGGCTGAGACAAAATACGGTTCACTTGCAGCTTGGATTGATTAAAGCTATTAAAACGCATCGCGCTGTTTGCCAACACCTGAGCAGGACCCGTCACCTTAGATATCAACATCATTGAAGCAATCAAACCACCGGGCGTCATCACTTGTTCAAAAATAAGTCCTATGCCTAACCCCATCACGGCGAGTGTCGAGCCCACACCAATGAAATAGTAAATCGAGGTGTACCGACTCTGGAGAACCGATTGATTAAAGGTCACTGTTGAAGCAAGAAGATTGGCTTTTTTGAAACGTTGAATCCAGTGCTCTGAGAATCCAGCACTGCGAATAAAGGCAAGCTTGGATGACAGCTCATTAGTCATGTTTTGACGATTCGTACCTGCCACTGTCGATTGCATAGAGCGCTTGCTGCTAGAGCGTATCGAGCGTTTTGCTAGTAAGTAATAAAGGATTAAAGAGACGACTGGAACGAGTACCAACCATCCGCCTAAAACACCTATCGCAAGTACAAAAATAAGAATGAATGGTAGGTCAAATAACGCATTTCCTAATGGCCCCGATAGCACACCTGAAATACGCTCTGACAACATCACTTGGTTTTGCTGACTAGAAGAAGCTGTTTGCTGATTTTGAGCATAGCTATTACGAAGCAGACGCTGCACGAGGGATTGAGAAATCTCACGACTTACTCGGTTCGAAACTGAAGCAAACACTCGGCTGCGCAATGTTCTCAACCAACCCATCATCACAAACAACAACGCCGCGCCAATGGCGATACCTTGCAACTCATGCCCTGCATCACCACCAATCACATGGTCATAAATCGACATCGTGATGAAGGGAACAGCAAGCGCAAATAAGTTAGTGATAAAACTGACTAGCAGCAATTTAGGAATAATGGGGCGAAACGCATGTAGTCGTTCGCCAACCCAATCAGGAGAAGCCTTCTCTAGTGGTGGACCTTCGATAACAATACAAAACTGAGGGACATCGGTGATGTCGTCATTGGCATTAAAGGCAACAAATTGCTTGGATTCTAAATGACCAGAGACCAGCTCATGTTCACCAAGTACCAGTAAGACCAATTTATGTTCACCAACTTCATCTAGGTTGGCAACCAAGCGATAAGGCAGTACAAGCCTGTCGAACAAGGCAAACATATCGTCGATTGATTCAATGCCATTTTCATCGACCCATTGATGTGCGAACAACTGGATATTAGCATTAACTTCCAACTGCTTAAGAACGGAAAGGCTCTCAGTTTCTAAATGGTTCATCACTTCTTGTCGACCGCTGGTATATGTACGGTTGTTCGTACCTGAAGGGTTACCAATATCTAAACGATTCATACGACGGCCTCCTGATTGCTCTCGCTGTCGACCGTAATAGCTCGACTTTCCACTGTAATGATTCGATTAGCAAATTCGCGAAGCTTCGAATGGTAGCTCACCATCAGTATCGTGCGTCCTGCCGCCACTTCTTCTTCCAACACCTTAGCTAGATTCCCAAGGGCGTCTAAATCAAGTGAAGAATCCGGCCTTTCCAACATAATTATGGGTTTATCACTTGCCAATTGAGCCGCGATATTGAGCATTTTCACGTTACCCATACTCAACAAAGAAGCACTCGTATGGCCAATTTGTGTCTCGAGTCCATCGGGTAATCGAGTAATCTCTTTGGTTAAACCCAAACGCTTTGCATAGTCACTGGCGCTTTGCGTTTTCTCAGGGTCAAACCCGCACAAGTTGTCGAGAATAGTACCCGACACCAACTGCCCTTTAACGCCACAGTAGGCAGCAATATTGGTTACGGATGCGATTGAAACTGCAGCTCCGTTAATGAAGCACTCACCCGCTTTTAGATCATCAATACCTGCAATCGACGACAATAAATGACTGTTGGTGTGGCGATCCTCACTCTCTAACAAAACCAACTCACCTTTATTCAGTGTGACATCTGCATGAGAGAGTTCACCATATCTTTCAACGGTCGCTTGCTTGATTTCCAACGTCTCAAAGTCAGATAAGTGGTTCTCAACTTGCTCAGAATCTGAAGATTCCGATAATGATAAGTCACTCAATTTTTCTATTGCCTGATTGGCACTGTGTATTGAATTAAGCTTGATTCTAACCCCAACCAGAGCACTCAAAGGCGCAACCGCTCTGCCAGATAAGATAGAACATGCCGCCAAGCCACCAGTAGTTAACTGACCATCCAACACCCACAAGCTCCCCGTAATTACGAGTAAAACTGACGTGGCTAATGCGGCAAGCTGAATACATTCTTGGGCAAAGGCGTTCTGTTCTTCTTCTCTCGCTTTAGACTGAGAGCGAACGTTATTGAGGGATTTAAACTGATTGAAGATTCGAGACTCAACAGCCTGACGTTTGATTCCTTGAATGGTTTGGCTCAGTAAAATCAAGAACGCTTTTCGCTCCTGCTCATCTTGGGAAGCTTCTTCACTTAAGCTTTTAACGCGAATAGAAGATAACCAAACGATTCCGAGAGTAATCAGCCAAACTGCCAAAGGTATCGCCACCAGCTCACCGCCGATGTAAGCCACCAAGCCCAAGAAGATCAAGGCAAAAGGCAAATCAATAAAGCCTGCAATCACACCACCGGAATACCAATCTTTGACTTTGGATACAGAACCAAGCCCCTCTTCCACGCCGCCAACACCAATGTGGCGGAGATGGCCTGATGAAGCCGTTGTTACTCTTTCAACCAAAGTTTGATAGGTCGCTTTCTCGGTATTGCTGGCCGCGGCTGACAAAAGCCAAGTACGCACAAACCGGATCAATGCTTCCATGGCAACAGCCAACGCTGCACCCGCCAACAACAAAGTGGCAGTACCGTAACTTTGGTTAGGTAAAATACGATCGTAAATTTGCAAAACCGTTAACGGAACGGCGAGAGAGAGAAGATTTATGAGTAAAGAAGGCAGTAAGACTTTCCCCACCACCCCTTTGTTTTTCATTGAACTTGCGGGCATACACAATCCTTATCCATGCTTATGAAATAAGATTGGTACACCATGTTGAGTATTGCAAGGTAACGGACTGATTTAACGTGTTTTTCAATATAAATATGACACAGATCTTTCTACACAAATCTGTGGCTATACCCGTACCTTAAAAACGCTCCTTACAAACGCTCCTTACAAACGCTCGTTACAAGTGCTCCTTACAAACAATTGTCGTAATCCGTTATCGCCTGCTTTAACTTTGAAAAGTCTGAGTTACATAAATACGGTTTCAGCGCTTCAAATTTATCTGAGGGCCACTCGTATATTTTGAATGACATGAGTTCGTCAATAACGGACTCATCAAAGCGGTATTTGACGACTTTAGCTGGAGAACCACCGACAATGCTGTATGGAGCGACGTCTTTAGTCACCACACTATTCGCTGCAACCACAGCGCCTTCGCCAATCGTCACACCGGGCATCACCATCGCTCTCATGCCTAACCACACCCCATCTTCAATGTGAGTGTCACCTTTGCCAATGTAGGCATCGTCGATTACATCCATAAATGGATACAGCGAAAACCAATCAACTCTGTGGGTATGGTTGCCACCCATTAAAATCACAACCTCTGCGCCAATGCAGACATAATCGCCGATATGGAGTTCGTCGATTTCCCATCGAGGCTCCCACTGGCGGCTGACTTCGTCGCCATGTAAATAACGGACGACAGATTGCTCGAACCCATTATCCCAGCAATCGCTGTAATAACTGTGTTGACCTTTTACGTGAATATTGGGGTTGGTTACGACTTCATGCAGCAACTCGAATTTGGACCAATGCTTCTTTTGCATTTTTACCTCTGAATGATCTATTAAGTTTTATTCGTTAACTATCAAAATGTTCGACGATGCAAATCCAAGGTGCACAAACTAACGCCCTATAAACACAGGGTTCACTGGGATGAATAGTGAGTATCACGCTTAAATCATAGCAATATCGCTAAAACTAAAGAGACGTCAGTGGATTCGAGGTTGCTTAAGAAGAGGAAGTAGTTTCAAAGTTTGCTCAGTTTTTATCGATAACTTGGTTGGATAATTTACAGGCGTAGTGTAACTGTTTAGTCGCGCCAATTTGACAGGAAGATGTGATTAATAAGGTTTCAAATTTCGTTTCGTGGAATACGGAATGAACAAGAGCCTGCGCGATTACACAGGCTCAAACTTAGACTCAGCTATAAACTTCGGAGCTCGCTTGGAGCTGGGCTCAGCGACTACATGCGTGCAAGCTGTACTTTTCTGTCTTTATTCACCACGCAGAAGTTACCGCGCTTAGTACGACACTTAGAGCATCGTTCGCATTCAACAGGGCTTCTATCCCCTTCCTTCCAACGCTTCACTAAATGGGGTTCAGAAAGCAGCGGTCTTGAAAGCGCGAAGTACTCAATGCCCGTGTTGTTTGCAATCGCTTCGATAGCATCAAAATCCGTTAGACCACCAACCGTGATCACTGGGATATTAACGTCTTGGCTAATCGCGTGACCATACTCATGGAAGTAGCCTTCAGCTTGAATGGTAAAACCATCGTGCGACTCGCCAATCATAGTGTCTGCTTTGCCATGAATATTGCCTGACACGACAATGCCATCCACACCCACTTGTTCAAGCTTTTTACAGACAATACGTGTTTCCTCAAAGGTGACGCCACCTTCAAAAAACTCGGATGCCGTGAGCTTAACCAAGATAGGGAAATCATCACCCACCAGCTTACGTGTCGCGGTATAGATCTCTAACAAAAATCTCATGCGGTTTTCTAAGCTACCGCCGTATTCATCTTCACGTTGGTTGTAATAAGGGCTTAGAAATTGGTTAATCAGGTAAGTGTGAGCGGCATGAATTTCAACGCCATCAAAGCCTGACTTCTGTGCTCTCAAAGACGCTTGAGCAAACGCATCAACAATGTAGTCGATCTCGTCTTTGGTCATCGCTTTGCCTAGAGTTTGAGTTCCTTTTTCTGGAACCTCACTTGGTGCGTAGATTACTCGCTCGCCAAGGTCATGCGTGGTTTTGGTGCCACCATAAGCCAACTGCATCACGATTTTAGAGTCGTTGTCGTGCACCAGTTGAGTCAGCTTTTGATACTCTTCAATGAATGAGTCGTTATACATACCCATCATGCCTGCATTCGGCTTTTCTTCTTCAACAATGTTCGCGTAGCCCGTCACGATCAGGCCGACTTCACCTTGAGCCAACTCTTCATAGATAGCGTACAGTTTATCTGTCATATGCCCATCTTCGGTGGCCATATTTTCCCACGTTGCACTTCTCATGAAGCGATTCTTTAGTGTCATCTTGCCAATGTGGGTTTCTGTAAACAAAGTGCTCAAGTGTCTTCCTCTCAAAATCGTGTTACGCAAGTTACCCATTAAGCATGGGCACTGATTCAGGCGGATACTACAGAGAATAAGGCAGCGAAAACTTAATCTAGATTAAGAGAGCGGCACTCTCATGTGAGAAAGATATAGAAAGCATCCAAAAGAGATAAAAAAGATTGGAGAAATGGTAACAAAAGAAAGTCGCTAAGTTTTAATAAGCGACTTTGTTCAATTTAATCTGGACTAAGTCAATGGTTCTTACGAGAGGTGTCCACCTGCGAATTTCTGCCTGCTAACAGTTATTTGAACTCATAGGTGTAAGACGCGCCAACACTGTTATTTTCACCGAAATCGTCCTCAGCAAAAATAGTGAAGAAGTTGAATGATTGAGCGTCACTCAACTTGTAGCTAGCACCGACGCCTGCCCAATACCCTGAATAATCATCAGACCCCATTGAACCGCCACCGAAGCCCATGATAGACCATTCATCAGTAATCGTTTTTAAACCAAACGCACCAATGTAGCCACCGTGTGTTGAGCTCGACATCAATACATAGTCAGAACCAACATTATCATCATCGAAAACCGCTACTTCGCCGTCATTATAGCTGTAACCAGCCATAGGGAAGATTTGCCAACCGAACGGCTCAATATCGAAATAGCTCAGTGGTATAAATGTGCCAATACTGTAGTTGTTCTTATAAGCATCGTTGTCGTATTCAGAGCGGCTAAAGTTGAAATTGACGATCCCCATAGGCAACAACCATGAACCGCCTACTCGCCACTCTTCACCGTCAGCATTAACACGAGCGTTGATCATTCGCGCTTCATCAAGCCCAATAGACCCAGAGAACTGCAGATCTTCGTTATAAGCAACGCCAGCTTTGGTTACGATTTTAGTCGGATCATCAGGGTGCTTCTCTTCAGCAAAAGCACCCGTTGAAAATAAAGACACTAAAGTAATGATTAGTAGATTACGTAATGTCATTAGAAGGTCGCGCTAACACCAACAAAGTGGATACGGCCATCGAACGAACCATTCAACAGATTAACTTGACCAAATCGACCATATCGATCCATCTCAACTGAACCCAAATCAGCGTATTCATAGAACACATCAATTAAGATGTCGTCCCAGTAGGTAGATGCGCCAACTGAGTAGCGGTACTGTTCACCCACAGGAAGGTCAACCCATTGCATTGACGGATCGTCTTGCGGAGAAGTTTCGTAAGAGAAGCCAGCTTTCAAACGCCAGTCTGAATTCAATTGATAATCCGCACCTACCGCAAATTTCCAAACGTCATCCCAGTCACGCTCAATCGGAACACCATTAATTGGACTTCCTGCTATTCCAAAATCAAGAACGGTTGTATCCCATTCACTCCAACGGTGGAACTGAATACTAGCAAGCAGGTCAAGTTGAGAGTTCAAAGCATAGCTCGCACTGACATCGATGATTTCAGGTAAAGCAATATCAGTTGATAATGAATTCAATACGCCTTGGTTAATAACGCCATTTACATCATTGTTAAACTCATGCTCTAGCTTAGAACGGTAACTTGCGCCCAGCTTAAGTTTATCTGTCGGTGTGTACATTACGCCAAGGTTATAGCCGTATGCCCAGTCAGTATCTTGCTTCGCAGTAAGCATTGACGTTGTTTGTTGGAATGCAGCCCAACTGAATTGCACACCCGCGCCTACTGACCATTGGTCATTCAGCTTATAACTCAGTGATGGGTTCACTTGCATTGCAGTAAGAGTGATATCTTCTAGAAGTGCAGCACCCGCCCAATCACTGCCGTAATCAAGGCTAGAGCCGCCAACAGCGCCAAGCGCGATACCAAGGTGTAATTTGTCTGTGACTTGATGAGCGTGGAAGGCACCAAATGACGGCATTACGGAATGAGCTTTACCATCTGGATTACCACCGTTATCTTGATACTTCATTTCAAGATCGAATGCCATGGTGTTGATGGTCGTTTTGCTTTCGCCCATGTGAGACATAGTGGCAGGGTTTGTCCACATCGCCGCTGCAGATCGAGTGTAAACACCATCACCAGCGCCAGTAGTACCAGCGTTGGCAACGACAGCTTCTTGCAAAAACAGGCCACTTGCGAATGCATTTAAGCTCGTAAAAATTGCAGTGGCAGCTAGAGAGTAAGTAAAAGTTTTGTTCATCAGAGCGCTCATTTAGCCTTAGACATTAAATTGCTCTAAGGTTACCGCAAAGCTCAATAAACAAAGGGAATATCCATTATTCCTGTACAAGCGCTATTTAAACTTTCTGGCGACGTAAGGGCGTGGTTTGTCTCGATGAATTTCACGTTGAGCAGCAATCGCCCTGTTCTTACCTAACCCAACCTTTATCTGATACCAAGTTTCGCAGAATACAGCCATGCCCGGGCTTGACCACCAAGTCTTGTTGTAGAGCTTCTTGTTAGCAGCGACGACATCTGGCGACCGATTCGCACACTCAAGTGCCAACGCATAGGCTTCAGCGTAAGGATCTTCGGCAATCTTGGTCACCAACCCATATTCTTTAGCGGTTTCACAGTCGATCACTTTGGCCGTCATCGCCATTTCAAGGGTGTGATCTTTACGCATCAGCTCTCTAAAAGCGATAGCGCCTCCCATGTCTGGAATCAGACCCCACTTTGCTTCCAATATAGAGAAGTTCGCATCCGGGCTAGCAATTCTAAAATCACCCCCACTGACCAATTGCAGGCCGCCTCCCCAACAACGACCATGAATCGTAAAAATGACAGGGCATGGAATATCTCGCCAACCCAATGAAAAGCGTTGTGCAGCGTTAGGCAGTGTCGGTAGCCATTTAAACAAGAGCTTCATCGCCCCAGATTTACTGGTTAATAGGGACTTAACATCAAGCCCTGAACAAAAATCAGAACCCTCACCTTTTACTATTACGGCACGAATCTCGGTGTTCTTTTTCAGCTGAGTCACCATGTTATTCACGCCTTGAAACATTGCCATATCAATAGCATTGAGCTTATCGGGTCGATTCAACACAACCGTCGCAATTTGGTTTTTATCGATAGAACAAGTAATACGATCGAGGTTTGGCATGGTGGCTACCTTATCAGTGGTCAGACCTTTAGGTTATACATTTTATTAACATATGCCAAACTTGCACATTAAGAAGCGAGACCTGTGTTGCTTAACGTCTTTCCCTTTACACAAACGACATCAACAAAAAAGCAGTGATGGATCGCTCCATTCACTGCTTTTCATCCGTAGCTTTTATCGCCAATGGCTTTGATTGCCAGTAGCTTTGATTAGCAATGGCTTTCGGTCATGAGCAAAACCTATGTTCTTCGAGATTTCAGTAGCAAGAAGATAAAGTAGCTGCCAGCAATAATGGAAACTAACGTCCCTGCCGCAAGCTGCGCTCGGAACACTACCACTTGCCCTAAGCAGTCAGAAAATAGCATATATTCTGGTAACTTAAACCAAAGCGCTGAACATTAAAAAGGCCATTGAAATTCATCATTTCAATGGCCTTCTCGTTCCTACTAGCCAGGCAGCTAGCTAATTACCTAAGCAACTAACTGAGCTGAGACTCTCTCGCTTCTTGGCTACTGAAACCACGCAAAATGTTAAACAGGGTAATCAATGTGAACAGCATGATAACGAGCGATAAATGCCACGCTTCCCCTAACCCTAACTGAACCAGGCCCATACTCACAATTGAAGACACCACCATCTGCCCGCCACCAGACATCGCAGCCGCCGCGCCAGCGTTCTTCTTATAAGGCAACATCACTAACGCCTGAGCACAAGGTAACGCAATACCATTACCAAGGATCATCAAGAACTGGCCAAGCATGAGATACAAAGGTTCGAGTGGACAGAAGAACAGCCACAAGGCCGCAGCAACGTGCAATACAGGTGTGCATAACAGAGTTTTCTTGTTACCCAGCATAGGGCGAATACGGTTACATAAGCCTGTTCCGCCAAGCATGCCTAATGCTGGAATCACCGCCCACATCGCGTATTCATCTGACGTCATACCAATCTGGTTTTGCATGATAAATGGCATCACCGACACAGTGGTGATCATCAAGCTAAAGTTAAGCCAACCGATACTCGCAAAGCTCATAAAATAACGAGAAGTGAGTAGCTCTTTATATTGAGAAACCATTCTCTTAGGCGAAGGGATCGCCGAAACCTGAGTGACGGTTTCCTTAAATTTGAACGCTAACACCACCCAAGCTAATGAGACATAGCCAAGTAGCGAGATAAACACCATGCTCCAGCCAAAATGGAAGTTAATGAATCCACCGATAACGGGCGCGATCAAAGGTGTTATAGACGCAACCATAGCAATGTAAGACATCGCCAAAGGCAAGTCTGCCCCACTGAATCTGTCTCGCGTAGAAGCACGAGCAAGTACCGCGCAACAACCGGTTCCTAAGCCTTGCAGGAATCGCCCCATCACCATGCTAGTAAACGAATGGCTGAAGAAGATGATCATCAATAACCCAAGCATGGCAATCAACAAACCGCTTAGCAGTACCTTCTTGCGTCCCAAAGCATCGGAAATAGGGCCATAAATAAACTGGGAAGGGCCAAAGCCTAATAAATACACACTCACCAAAAGCTGGGCTTGCTCTAGCGAGACATCAAAATCTTTTGCGATCCAAGGCAAAGAAGGAAACACCAAGCCCATACTGAGCTGGCCGATACTGATGACCAAGCACGCAAGTAAGATCGATTTAAAATCAAATCCACGACTCATCGTTTAATAGGTCCGTTCGAAGAAAAATCGTGCGTATCTAACTCACAACATAAAAACTGAGAAAATAGCGAAAATGCTGCTGGTGAGTTGTTCATAATGCTCCGACGGGATCAAATAGAGAAAGGCACAGTAAACATACGTGAGCTTGTATAATCATACAATAGGCGTTCAACTAAATATGTGAATAGTCACTTTTCAGCAACCTCGGCTTTCCGCCAATCGGTCACAAGCGCTAGACTAACACTAGATGCTCATAATCAAGGGATTTCAATGAACACTCATCACCGTATTTTTTCATGTGCTTTGGCGCTGCTTGCCTCTGGTCCTATAACGTCAGCCTTTGCATGGCAGGCAGAGAAGATCACCGACGGACTCGTGATCCCTTGGGGACTGGCTTATGTCAACGATAAGTCCATGTTAGTCACAGAAAAATCAGGCGTCATTAAACATGTCGATTTAAAAACAGGCGATCAAAACACACTGTTCAGGCTGCCCAATGTATGGGCGAAAGGCCAAGGTGGATTATTGGATATCGCACTCTCCCCTTTTGAAAACGGAAAGTTCTACGTCACTTACAGTAAAGACGTCGATAGTGAAGGCGTAACGACACTGGCTTCTGCTAATTACAGCAATAATGAAGTCACCAATTGGACAGATGTGTTTGTATCTAAATCTAGAACGGACACCGGACGTCACTTTGGTAGCCGTATCACCTTTGATGATAGCCACCTGTATTTTTCAATCGGCGACCGTGGTGATCGAGACAACGGCCAAGACACCATGACTCACGCCGGATCAATATTACGACTGAATGCCGATGGAAGCACACCAAGCGATAACCCATTCACGGATAACAACAAAGTGCTCAATGAAATTTGGAGCTTTGGCCATCGTAATCCACAAGGTCTGTATTACGATTTCCCGACTCAAAAGCTTTGGTCGATTGAACACGGCCCTCGCGGTGGTGATGAAATTAACCTAATAAAAGCGGGTGCCAACTATGGGTGGCCTGTCACCTCACACGGAAAAGAGTATTGGGGCCCTATCAGCGTTGGCGAATCGGAAACCAAAGATGGTATTGAAGCGCCAAAAAAAGTCTATGTTCCTTCAATCGCTCCGGGCAGTTTGATTGTTTACCAAGGAGACAAATACCCAGAGCTGAAAGGCAAACTGCTGGCTGGCGCACTAAAACTTACTCACATCAATATTGTGACAGTCAATGAACAAGGTGAGGCAATCGAGGAAGAACGCATTTTAGAGGACTTGGGCGAAAGGGTAAGAGACATCGAAACTTCACCAAACGGAGACATCTTCTTCAGCACTGATAATGGCAACCTGTACCGCTTGAAAAAGTAGCCGAGACCTCGTTCAAGTAAAGGCACTTACCTTACAACGACATTTATAAATATAAGCCGTTAAAAGTGGGCTCAACGCCCAGTTAGCGGCTTTAAATTTGCAAAAATGAATGCGCTAAAACAGTGCATTTACTCCAAATTCGTCATCAATTTCGACCACCTTTTTCACAAAAACTACAACAAATCACCATACAACTGTAACTCCATGATATTTAAGGAATGCAAAGTTTGACTACCCCCAAGTTTCTGCAACCTTTCCCTATGTATTCGATTGACTATCCCCTGATTTGATTTAGACTCGTTCCCGGCTAGAAAGAAAGTTCTTTGTATATAAACATTTCGTTGGATTACTAGTAACCCCGTTGTGTTGTACGCAATAGCAATAAACTTTTCCGCGCTATCAGTGCCACAATTGGCTCAAAATAAAAATTTAATTTTAGGATATCATCATGTCTAACACAGTTACTGGTACAGTAAAATGGTTCAACGAAACTAAAGGCTTCGGCTTCATTCAACAAGAAAACGGCCCAGACGTATTCGCACACTTCTCTGCTATCACTGGCGACGGTTTCAAAACTCTTGCTGAAGGCCAAAAAGTTGAGTTCGTAGTATCTCAAGGTCAAAAAGGCCCACAAGCTGACAGCATCAAAGTACTTTAATCTAGTATTTTAAAGCTTTCTAAAAATAGCCAGCCTCTGCTGGCTATTTTTTTACCCGCTATTCAGAGATTTAAGGTAATATTCCCCTTCACTATTTCTACCTAAGACACCCTCTCAATGGCTCTTAAACCGACAATCTATAAGTTTCGTATCTCTTTAACCGATATGAATCGCGACTATTACGACTCTTTCAATCTAACGGTTGCACAACACCCTTCTGAAACAGAACAGCGAATGATGGCTCGAATCATGGCTTTCTGTATCAATGCATCTCCTGAACTTGAGTTCACTAAAGGATTGTCTAGCATTGAAGAACCCGATTTATGGCAGAAGTCGTTAGACGATCAAATCCTAGAATGGGTCGATGTGGGCGAACCCGATCCAGAGCGTGTTAAGAAGGCAACTCGCCTATCTAAATCAGTACGCGTATTCAGCTTCAACACTAAATCAAACGTTTGGTGGGAGCAGAACAAAGGTAAATTCGGCTACCTAAAAGCTCAGATCGTTCGTCTAGACAACGATGGTATTGAGCAGCTAGCGGCGATGACACAACGTACGATGGATCTTTCAGTCATGCTGACGGGTAACTCTGCTTTCATTAACAGCGATACTCAATCGGCAGAAGTAACGTGGGAAGAGCTACAGAGTAATGACTGAGCGTCCAACCCCGAATAATTCGCAAACAGAAGCTAGCCAGCTAGAAGAAGCCAAGCAACAAGCCGACGCGCAGCAAGAAATCAAAGCTAAACAACAAGCTAGAACCAAGCTTCACCAGTGTTTAAAAGAAGCAGGTTTAGGTTCAGTCAAAGCGCTCTCGACAGGCTACGAGAAAGAGCTGTCGTCATTTATTGATGAAAACCACGCTTTGTTTAAACACGCTTGCGAGAACAAGCCGGAGAACTCTGCACGTCAGACGTTGCTTGGCTTGCTAACCAAGGAACATATCGATGCAAGCTATCGCTTTGAAAGCAATAAAGAAGCGAATGAGGCGATGCAAAATGTATTCGATAATACAGTGGGAACTGAGCACAGCGACAAGTTTCAAAACTCTAACGCTCAACAGTTAAAACTAGTCACGCATTTGTGGTTGTTCATTCAAGGACGACTAGGAATGGATTACAGCCTAGCCAATGATCACGCAGCTGTAGCCGCTACGCTACTGTCTCGTATATCGAGAAGCAGTGATGATGAGATTCGCGTAGAGTTCATGGCGAGTTTTTACGATGGTTTGAGCATCTATCAAGCCGAGAACAAGCCATCCGGTATTGTTCACCACTTAAAGCGTTTGTTTAACCTTTCTTAAGCACTCCACCAGCGACTGATTCTAGTTACGCTCTATATGCTTTCAACAAACGTTAAGATATAGAGCGTGCTTTTTCTGCTTGGCCGCAACAGATTCCCTATTACGTTCATTCTTCACTTTAGGGAATAACAGCATTCTCAGCCATTACAGTTGACTTCATTACAGGCGTAAAAAAGCCCCGCATAAAGCGAGGCTTAGAATATATTTCAATGAACATCAATTTACAGAGGCTAAATTGAATTCATCTAATAATGCAGTGAATCAACGCAGGCCGTGTAAGAACTCGTGGCGCGTTGCTGGGTTTGATCTGAAGATACCGCCTAGAGCTGTTGTTGTCGTTTCGCTGGTTGCATCCATTACACCGCGAGATTTCACGCAGTAGTGAACCGCATCCATGGTTACAGCAACGTCATCGGTTTCGAGTAGCGTTTGCAATGCAACAAGGATCTGCTGCGTCATACGCTCTTGAACTTGTGGGCGCTGAGCAAAGAATCGAACAATACGGTTGATCTTTGAAAGGCCAATAATTTTCCCACGCGGGATATAAGCGACCGCAGTCTTACCATCAATCGTCACTAAGTGGTGCTCACAAGTACTGGTCACGGTAATGTCTTTTACTCGTACCATCTCACGAACGCCCATCTTGTTTTCGATTACAGTAATTTTAGGGAAATTAGCGTAATCCAAACCAGAGAAAATTTCATCCACGTACATTTTAGCAATACGTTGCGGTGTTTCTTCCAGACTATCGTCCGTAAGATCAAGTTCAAGGAGAGTGAGAATCTCACGCATATGGTGTTCGATTCGTTCCTTTTTCTCTTCTCGGCTAACCTGGTTAGGACTCATTGGTGTCTCTAATCCGCGGCTTGCTAGCGCATCTTTAACCAACTTCGCTGATTCGCTAAGACCTGACATTGAACTTCCTCTTTTATTACCCCTTCTGGATGGCAAACAAGGATACTCGGAATTTTGAATAAATACACCCATATTTTAAGGGAGGTCATTATTTACGGGGCTTAAACTGTGCTAGAGTGGCTAGAATTTCGTTGGCGAACCATCATGATTTGATAACTATTGAATCCCTATTGCCAACCGCCAAATCAAAATAATAACGATCAAAGGATTTCAATTATGGGCTGTTGCGACGCTCCGGGCTTGATGCCAATTGAAGAAGCACTAGATAAGCTGCTATCACCAATTCAACCTATTCAAACGACCTTATCACTGCCATTGGCAGAAGCATTGGGTTACGTACTTGCTGAAGATATTCTATCCCCTATTTTCGTACCTCCTTTTGATAACTCAGCAATGGACGGCTATGCACTGCGCTTAGCAGACCTAGAGAACAGTAAAGTGCTGCCTTTAGCGGGCAAGTCCTTTGCAGGTCAACCTTTTGAAGGTGAATGGCCAGCAAACACCTGTATTCGCATTATGACTGGCGCAAAGATCCCGGAAGGTTGTGACGTCGTAATCATGCAAGAAAACACGGCTGAAACTGACGCTGGCATTGAGATTCAGCAAGACGACATCAAGCTGAACAATAACATTCGCCCTACCGGTGACGACATCAAGCAAGGCGATATCGTTCTTAGCCGTGGCGAACGTTTAACACCTCGTGACATTCCAATGATTGCTTCGCTCGGTGTGAGTCATGTAACTGTGGCACACAAACCTAAAGTCGCTTTCTTCTCTACTGGCGATGAGCTCAAGCCATTAGGCCAACCGCTTGAAGATGGTCAGATCTACGACAGCAACCGCTACGGTATCAAACCACTGATTGAAGCGTTTGGTTGCGAAGCAATTGACCTAGGTATTATTCCTGATTGCCCTGCAACGCTTAAAGAAACCTTTGTAAAAGCGCAAGAACTGGCAGACGTAGTTGTCACTTCTGGTGGCGTAAGTGTCGGCGAAGCTGATTACACCAAAGACATTCTTGAAGAGCTTGGCGAAATCGGCTTTTGGAAACTAGCAATCAAACCAGGTAAACCATTCGCATTTGGTGAGCTAGACAACGCTTGGTTCTGTGGCCTACCGGGTAACCCAGTGTCTGCAATGATGACCATGTACGTGTTAGTTCAACCTATGCTGGCTAAACTTGCCGGTCACACTGCGTGGACAGCACCAGAATCGATTCCTGCGATCACTAAATCTGCATTCAAAAAAGGCCCAGGCCGTACTGATTATCAACGTGGTATTTACTCGATTGAAAACGGTAAGTTTGTAGTAGAAACAACAGGTAACCAAAGCTCTGGCGCTTTCCGCTCAATGAGCTTAGCAAACTGCTTTGTGGTACTAGAGCGCGAACGTGGCCGTGTTGAAGTCGGTGAAACGGTTCAGATTCAACTGTTTAACTCCACGCTTTACTAACGAGGCTTGCTGATGGAAATACTGTCTGACGCAGAGATGCTTCGCTATAACCGCCAGATCATTCTCAAGCAGTTTGATTTTGAGGGTCAAGAAGCGCTGAAACAGAGCTCGATTTTGGTGTTAGGTGCGGGTGGTTTAGGCTGTGCCTCTGCTCAATACCTTGCGACTGCGGGTATTGGTAAGCTAATGCTGATCGACGACGATGTTGTCGAGCTTTCAAACTTGCAACGACAAGTGCTTCACACCGATGCTGATATTGGTAAGAAGAAAGTCGTTTCAGCCGCTGAATCATTACAGGTGTTAAACCCACACCTTAGAGTTGAAACGGTCGACCACAGACTTGATGACGAGGCACTAGCAAAGCTCATTGAAGCGCATTCGTTAGTACTTGATGCCAGCGACAACGTTGAAACGCGCAATCAATTGAACCGCTTATGTTACGCATCTAAAACGCCTTTAGTTTCTGGTGCTGCGATTCGCATGGAAGGTCAGATTAGCGTATTCACTTATCAAGATGAAAATGCACCTTGCTACCAGTGCTTGAGCGCTCTATTCGGCAACGCTGCTCTAAGCTGTGTTGAAGCCGGTGTGATGGCACCTGTTGTTGGCATGGTTGGCGCAGCTCAGGCTTTGGAAGCTATCAAGGTTATTGCCGGGTTTGGACAACCAAAGCAAGGCAAGCTTTTGATTCTCGATGCCATGTCTCACAGCTGGCGTGAAATGAATTTAATGAAGATGCCTAATTGTTCGGTGTGTGGATAAGCTAAATCATATCCCCTCTTATCGAAAACTTAAGCCTTGACTATATGTTGGGGCTTTTTTATATCTCAACGTCAGCATCTCAACTCGCTTTATCAATTTGAAATACTCTATGAGAGATTAGTTTCATTTGAGTTCTCATTTTGAGAATACAATAAAAAAATCAGCACCACAAAATATAATCGTTAAAAATCAACATGTTAAATTTGGCACATAACTTGTAACTGTATCTGTACCTTCCATCACAAGGATGTAGATATGAGAATTACAACGTTAAGTTTGCTATTAAGTGCCCCTCTAGTCGCCAACGCAGCGCCATTCGATACCTGCCCTAGTCAAGCATACCTCTTTCAGTCGAAACCCGTTGAGGTTTGGGGTGTAAACCTAGTGACCGGCTCAACCACTCTGTTAGAAGACGATACGGGCATGAATGCCAATATCAATGGTGTCGGATTTGATTTCCAAGACAGATATATTTATGGCTATGACACCACCAACAAACGTTTAGTGCGTCTTGGTCAAGACTTCCAAGCAGAAGTTATCAATACCAGTGGCTTACCAACCGATCACACTTTCTATGTCGGCGACGTTTATGACCATGTGTATTACCTTTACCGTACAGGGAAAGGCTTATTCACTGTTGACCTATCGCCTTTAGACGCAGACCCAAACGCGACTGTTACCGTTAACAAAATTGTCGGCAGCCCAGCAACTGTAAAATTGACTGATTTCGCCTTTCATCCAAGTGATGGCTCTTTATATGGTATCGATAATAACTCTGGTGGCTTATACAGCTTCAACCCTACAACTGGTGCCGAAACCTACATCGGAGACACCGGCGAGTTAGGTACGTTCGGTGCGGGCTATTTTGATGTCAACGGCTACTACTACGTATCTCGAAACCAAGACGGTAAAATTTACCGTATCAATCTGTCTCCAGACAACGCTGCCAATATCGCGGCAGGTATTGTTCCAGCCGTTGAATTTGTTTCGAATGGCCCAGCTTCTGGTCAAAACGATGGTGCTCGTTGTGCTAATGCACCTGTTGTTGATGAAGACTCAAACATCGACTTCGGTGATGCTCCAGACAGCTACCTAACGTTACTGGCGAGCAATGGCCCTCGACATGAACTCGATGGCATCACATGGTTAGGTACAACTCCTCCAGATGCGGATTTAGATGGTTATGTCACACCTCAATCAGATGAAACTGTCGGGGTGGATGATGAATGGGCAAACGGTGGTATCGGTTTTGTTACCGCACTTGAAGCAGGGCTTGATTCAAAAGTAGTAATTGAAGCTTCAACAACCGGTTACCTTTCAGCTTGGATAGACTGGAACCAAGATGGCAGCTTCGATGGCGCCAACGAGCAAGTGTTTACAGATTACGCGCTCGATGCTGGTGAAAACGATCTATTCCTAAATGTCGACATCAACGCACTAACCGGTACTACGTGGGCTAGATTTAGATTCAGCCAACAAACCAACCTAAGTTACTTTGGCGGTTCAACCTCTGGTGAGGTGGTCGATATTCAAGTCGATGTCCTTAACGATGGCGCCACCGCTCGTTACTTCCCAAGTGCTTCTGGCTACGCAACGCTCGCGTACGAAGATAACTGGCCTTATAAAGCCGACTACGACATGAACGATGCTGTTCTTATGTATCGCATTACTGAGATCCTTAAAGATGGAAAAGTCGTTAAGTCCACTATCGACGGCCGCCTAGCTGCTGTCGGGGCAACGTACAGAAATGGTTTTGCTGTTCGACTTCCTAACCTAGCCCCGAGCTTGGTGAGTAGTGGTAGCTCTTACATGAAACACAACGGTGTATTCACTGACCTTGACCTAGAAGATGGACGTAGTGAAGCAATCTTTGTTATCGCCAATGACCTGACAGAAAAAATCAGCACTGGCTGTACCTTCTACCGCACCAGTAATGGATGTAAAGAGGATGAGCAGTTCTCGTTCCAAATTGGTATTACTTTAGCCGGTGACGGTGTGAGTACTGGCAGCTGGACCGATATGCCTTACGACCCGTTCATCTTCGCAACGCCTGGGTATTATCACGGTGAAAACCTACCTCTACATCCAGGACGCAGCTGGGAGGTTCACTTACCAGACCAAGCGCCAACAGAAGCATTTGATACCACTAACCTCTTTGAAGCTGGATTAGGCGTTGATGACAGTAATCCATCAACAGGTAAATACTTCAAAACAGTAGAAAATCACCCTTGGGCGCTAATAGTGACTTCAGATGACGAATGGGAGTGGCCTTTGGAGTACGTCGATATTGTTACCGCTTATCCAGAGTTTAAAGAATACGCAGAATCCGGCGGTGAAACGAACCAGACATGGTACCAATCACCTGCAGACAACCAACGTTACGAACCATAAGGAGAGACGTTATGACTATTCACACTAAACAATATCGAGACAATCATTGCGTTAATTCGAGTCGCAATCTCTCTGAGGAAAAACGTATGTCTGTACAAAGCACTTGGAACATCAAGAAGTCACTAGCCATTATTTTAGCTGCAGCACCATTAGTATTAGCCGGTTGTGGGGGCGGCGGTGGGGGCGGCGGCGGCAGTGCATCTACTCCATCGCCATCTACACCGTCGACTCCTGCAACTCCGTCGAATCCGGTAACAGCAACGACTCCGGTAACCGCAACGCCTTCGCCGTCTCCCGCGACAAGTGCGGTAGCAGCGCAAAGCTATACGATGAGTGATTTGGTGGTACCTGACGGGTTTGACTACAACTCTGTTGAACAGTTTGATCTCGACATCGACATCAGCAGCATTTCGACAGATCGTTCTTTTGTGACCGTTTATAGCCGATTTAGCACAAGAGATGACTCAACCTTGAAGCCGGATTACTCCAGCAAGGTCATTGCAGGTCCATTAGATAATGGCGTATTCGCCTCGAACTTTGCAGCACCGGTAAACCATGACGCACTCTTGATAGAGATTTGGTTCTACGATGGTCAACCTCCATTACAACAGGTGGTTTCTAGCGGTGACTCTCAGATTGTCTGGCAGTAAATCGTTTAACAGCAGGTAACTTGTCGTTAGCGAGATCTCTGACGAAACAGAGTCAAAATGGATTGTTTATAAGTAGGAAGTGAGCAGAAATGCTCACTTTTTTATTTTCGTCGAAGAGCAGTTAATTCAGCTTTCTTAGCGAGTAGCATTCACTTTACCACCA
The DNA here is from genome assembly GCF_041471785.1 of Vibrio sp. 10N.261.51.C6. Classification (NCBI taxonomy): domain Bacteria; kingdom Pseudomonadati; phylum Pseudomonadota; class Gammaproteobacteria; order Vibrionales; family Vibrionaceae; genus Vibrio; species Vibrio sp. 10N.261.51.C6. The sequence goes on from NZ_JBFRPB010000012.1 coordinate 30,064, forward strand.
ACCTCACTTATATTTTCAACATAACCTTCAAAGACTTACTCTCATGAAACAGTTAAAAATAGGTCTATTTATCTTAATGTGTGGCGTAGGCGTGTTAGTTGCCCTTGCCTATTTCCCGCTAACATCAGAGACGGGGCAACGTATTCAAGCCAAAGTAATTTCGAACACGCTTACTCAATCCTTAGATGGGCACAGGCGTTATCTGACGGTTCAGACAAAAGATAATGACGTATTTCGGCTCTCTATTGCTCCTACCACAGACTGCCCTATTGATTCTGTGGTCGCGCTTGATACATTAAACAATCAAATAACCGGACAAAGCAGTTATCAGTTCATCCACTGTCGAGCTGCACAGTAGCCATCGATGCAACAACGGTATTCGTAAAGCAACTGTATTCGCAAAAGCAACAGTAATCGCTCTACCACTGTATTCGCTAAAACAGTAAGAATCGCTAAAACAACAAGAATGGATATAACAATAATGAATCAGCCACTCATCTCACCACAACAACTTCAACAACGTTTGCTAGCAGAAGACAATATCATCATCCTCGACGCCAGCATCGAGTTTCAAATTCCAAGCGAGTCAGAAAAGATCAAAGGACAAATGATTCCTGGTGCTATTCGTTTTGACTACGACAAAGACTTTTGTAACAAGCACACTCTGCTTCCTCACATGTTTCCGAGCGAAAAACACTTCAACACTCGCGCAAAAGAAATTGGCATCAATCAAGACAGTACGATTGTGGTTTACGATAACTCCGGAACCTTCGCTTCTCCTCGTGCGTGGTGGATGTTTATGGCAATGGGACACAACGATGTATTCATCTTAGATGGCGGTTTGCCAGCTTGGATCGAAGCCGGTTACGCGACCGAGACTGACTATCGCACCGAAGTAAAAGCGGGCAATTTTGAAGGCCATATTCAAGACAACTACTTTGTCAGTGCTCAGCAGATTGAAGGTTACTCAACTGACAAGAGCGCAAACATTGTAGATGCTCGTTCTCAAGCTCGTTTCGATTCAGAAGTTCCTGAACCACGTGAAGGCTTGCGTAGTGGCCATATACCGAATTCTATTTGCCTACCATTTGCCCAAGTACTCAAAAACGGCAAGTTAAAGTCCCAAGAAGAGCTTATTGATATCTTTTCAACGCTAGAATTAACGCCTTCTCAACCTATGTTCTTTAGCTGTGGATCTGGCGTAACAGCTTGCATCATATTATTAGCCGCTAAACTCGCTGGCTATAACGGTGAAATGGGTGTTTACGATGGTTCATGGACGGAATGGGGTGCTAACGACAAACTCCCTATCGCCGTGACTAAAAAGTAATTCAACTTCGCTTAATGCAACTATTAGAATATACTGCGCATGCATAAAGAGCTTACTGATAATGATGGCCCCACGTCTCATGAAGTAAGCCTCTATGTCGCAGTTAACGCTATGTTCATTTAAGACCAAGACTCGATTCACGCCGTTTGATTTGTAACCCACATCAACTTGCTAACCATAATTCGTGATTAATCATAAACTAATCGTTATCGACGTTATGAATACTAATTTTTCACTCAAGAATCTCTGCTCGTAGTCGTTACACTATTTAATCATTAATACTTTCATCATTGATGTTTGTATTTTTCGTTGCATGAATCGCGCTGACAACCCAATAGTTTGTCACTTGCAGTCTGTTAAAAGTAGTAACCAACAAAGGCATCTCATGGCTCTATTTAAGCAAAATATCTGGTCGCTGTACGCGTTTGTCGTACTACTGACCCTGATACTTTTCGCCGCGTTGGGAATAACAAACTGGAAAGCAAACAGAGACGACTTCATAGAGCAGCAACACATTCAGGTTGAGCTTTTTTCTAGCTCCGTCAACTCGCTGCTGACCAGTCAAGAAGCCTTGTTAGAAGTGGTTGGCCATCAGCTGGCTCAACAGTCTGATTTCACACGTACTGCATCTATCCAGATTAGGCCAATATTAGACAAGCTACTTGAGACCCACCCTGCGATAGCAGCGTTTGGCTTGTTGAACACCGACGGTGATTACCTCTCGATTAGCTCAAATCTCGAACTTGCGAATCAAAGGAACTTGCTGCAATACGCGCCAACCAGAGGCTCCTTCCTAGACGCCCTATCAAGCAGTAGCATGGTGCTTGGCCGTACCTATTTTCAAGATTCGTTGAATAGCTTAGTCATCCCGCTGAGAAAATCCATTTCAATCGATGGCAAGAAAACCGATGCAGTAATGACCGCAGGGCTACGATTAGACGCAACGATCGTATTTGAAAATAATGCTCACGCCGGAAGTTTCAATACACTAAGCCTGATCAGAAAAGACAGCTATCGCCAGTTTTATTCAAGTGATATTGAATCTGAGAGTGCCTATTCCTCTCCAGTCGGCAAAGATGTCATACAGCGTATTGCAAGTATCTTTACCGACCACTTCGGAATTAGCGTACAAGAAGCGATGAATGGGCAAGAAACCTATTCTTTTGTCGTCGACGATGAAGAGTACCACTCTTTGATGAGCGCGAAATACATCCCAAACTACAAATTATGGGTGGTAGGACGTACGGATCTAACTCACGTCGATAGTATATTCATACAAGAGTTCAGCATTCTTTTCGTTGCCTTTATTTTTCTTCAGTTTGGTTTCTACTTTTTGGTTAAGTCGATTGCCAAGAATGAACAACGGACTCGTAGCCAACTCATTTATCAGGCGAACCATGACCCTTTAACCTCTCTGCCAAACCGTTTGTACATGCGTAGAAACATTGGTAAATGGATTGACGATGAGTCAGAGCCGTTTTCGCTGTTGTTTATCGATATCGATAACTTTAAATGCGTCAATGACACCCACGGGCATGACTTTGGAGATAAGGTTCTCAAACAGATCGCTTTGCGTTTGATGAGGTTCCGATCTCGCCTCAGCCTATTGGTACGTGAATCCAGTGATGAGTTTTTGTTCTTGACGCCCTTGTCGAATGAAGCTGAAATTAAACGACTCGCCAAGCGCATTATTGAAGTGCTTTCTCAACCTTATGAAGTTGAAAGCGCTCAGTTTTTGTTAGGTTGCAGCATCGGTGTAGCGCGTTTCCCAGAACACGGAAAAGATCTGGATAGCCTGTTACGTTCTGCCGATATTTCAATGTACAAAGCGAAACAGCAGCAAAACTCGTACAGTATTTTCACAACGGAAATGCAAGATGCTCATCTCTACAAAATGAAAGTAGAACAAAGGCTACGCATCGCTATCGAGAAACAAACGCTGTTCATGGTTTTCCAACCGCTGGTTCGTGCAAATGAAAGTATTCATGGTGTAGAAGCACTCGTGCGCTGGATTGATGAGGAATTGGGTTTTGTTCCGCCAGATGTCTTTATACCGATAGCAGAGAACACGGGGTTAATGCAAAAACTGGGGACTTTTATTATTGAGTCCAGCATTATGCAGATCGCCCACTTGCACCGAACAACAGAACAAAAAATCGGGCTGTCGATCAACATATCAGTGCGTCAGTTTTCTCATCAATCCTTCTCTGAGCACTTGTTCGCGACACTAGAAAAGTATCAACTCTCTCCTAGCTGTGTAACGCTAGAAATTACCGAGAGCTTGTTCATTGAAGATGTGACTTTGGTGAAACCGACTTTTGAAGCCCTCAAAGAGAAGAATATAAAGATCTCTTTAGATGATTTCGGGACAGGTTATTCATCACTAAGTATGTTGAAAGCACTGCCTATCGATGAACTTAAAATCGATAAGAGCTTTATTGAGAACATTGCTGTCGATCAGCAGTCACTCACCATGGTGCAAAACATCATCGCAATCGGTAAGAACTTCGGCATGGTGGTATTAGCAGAAGGCGTAGAATCAAACGAACACTTCGCAATTCTAAAGGCATGTGGATGTGACTTAATGCAAGGCTATTACTTCTCTCGCCCTATTCCTTATGATGAGCTGGCTACTCACCTAAACAAGAAAGTGACCGAGCACGCGGAATGTTCTGTTTAAGAACGTGAGTTAAATAGACGAGCTAAATAAGGTAGGCGGCTAAACACCTACCTTATTTTCTAGGTATTTTCTGTTCAGTTATTTATTCATTTCACTTTTTATTCATTTCACTATGCATAACATCGATCAACTGCCCGGAAGGATCTCCTGATAATTCCCAAGTAAAAATGCCGCCTAGGTCTGATTTCTTCGCCCATTCTGCCTTTGCTTTAATAGAACGCTGATCTTCAAAAGATATGAATACTTTTTTATCTGGGTTCCACAAATAAGGTGCTTGAGCTTGCTCATCATACTTATACTCATAACCTTGTTTACTACTGTAGTTATTCATAAGATCCCAAAACATGAAGTAACCGTTTTCACCGGTACCAAACTGCGCCCCTTGTTCAGAAACTAGGTCACCTTTAGGCAGCTCTCCAGCAAAGTCTTTTGTCCCTTGCCAACCTCGACCATAAAAAGCCGCCCCGATCACGAGCTTCTCGCTAGGAATACCTTGCTCTATCATCTGATTAATGAAGACATCAGCTCCCATTCCCCACCAACTACGCTCGGTGGCATGTAAGTTTGTTGTGTGACCTGTTTGAGTTCCCCAGCCTCCGAGGAAGTCATACGTCATCGCAAACATGTTCGTCAGATATGGGCTAGCTGCGTTCCAGTCAATTTGAGCTGCCTTAGCACCAACACCGACAGCCGTTGAAAGCTCGTAATCTCTTTGAGTCGTCTTTGATAGAGCGTCCAAATCACTTCTGATTGTTTTTACTAAAAGAGTAAAAGCTTCACGCTCTAGCGCTTTTTGCTCATCCGTTAGTTTCGTCTCTGGGTTCCAAGGCGAAGTGGTTAAGCCGCCGCCTCCTGGGTATTCCCAATCAAGATCAATACCATCAAAGAAGTCGTATTTTTGGATCAATTCAACAGCAGTTTTTGAAAAGTGCGCAATGGCTTGAGGATCTTTCGCCATCGCATGGAAAGGTTCAGACATTGTCCACCCTCCAAATGAGGGCAAAATTTTGATATTTTGATTGTCGGCCTTCAGTTGAGCTAACTGGGCAAAGTGACCTTTATAGGCGACATCAACACCCACGTCTCCGAAATCGACTTCTAACGCAGCTTCTTTATCCACAATAATCGCGGTATATGGTTGTTTGTCTGCACATTGCTGCTGAATTTGTTTTTGGACGGGCTCACCAGCACCGCTATGAGGACCACACATGCTCAAGAAGGCGTAAATAATATGTGAGAGCTTGTCTGCAGGTATGTCGTCAACGGTATAAGGGTTGTCTTTATTCAGATATTGCCAATCCGCAAAATACCCTGCGACGACTTTATCATCGGCATGTACTGTAGGTGTGAGCATACAAGCCGTGGCTATTGAGCTAAGCCCAAAGATAGAAATAGATTTAAAGATAGAACTTGATTGGTCACTGTTGCTAGAAATAGCGTGTGTGATAAATGACAGTTTCATAATTATCTCCTTTAGTGTGGCTTAACATTAAAGAGTGATAATTCTTTCAACCGCTGAACAAATTCACTATTCGAGTCATGTCTAATAGTTATCCCCCTTATTGCACTGGTTTCATCAGAGGATTTTCCATGATTACTCAAATAGTGAATTCAACGAAGCACAAATATCTTACTATTCACTGCCGTATGGTTTATTCACGCTAAGTTGTTCGTCCAAATTAAGTACCGTTAAAGCATTACTTACGCTGGTCGCTATCACATCGACCACGCCGGTTCTTAGTGCACCTAACAAAGCGAGTGGTTTACTGTTCTCGGCTGCAATGGCAATGACTTCTGCAATTGGGCGGAATTCTTCCAAGGCCAAACCAATCACACGGTCACTCATTACTGTGTTTGCTGTTTTACCGTGAACATCGAAAAAGTCATAACCCGCAAAGTCACCGACGACTCCTTGCAATAAACGAGATTGAACGACCTCACCTGCGGTAAACCAACCTAAGTCGACCATATAGCTGTTTTCACTCATATCACCGATACCGACTAATGCAACATCGGCTTTTCGAGCGAGATCGAGTGTCTGCTTAACGGTGCTGTTTTCCATAAATGCGGTTTTTTGCGCTTTATTCTCGGCATAAGCCGGCGCGTATAAGGTTTCAGAAGATCCACCGTACTTTTTGGCTAGCTGCCTGCATATATGGTCGGCATTAAACATACCGCCTCTTGGGTGAATACCGCCGATACCACACACGAATTTACAGTCTCGTGGCGTAATTACGCCAGTGTGGTGAGCAACAGAAGATACGTTTCGCCCTTGCCCTACTGTCACCACCATACCGTTTTTCAGTGTACTGGTAAGATAGTTAGACACTAAACCGGCTACTTGGAGTCGTTGCTTCTCTTCATTCGGTTGGTCTAGTGCCACAAGCGCACGCTTTACACCAAATCGTTCGATCAAACGTTGCTCGATCTTCGCACTAAAGACAGGGTGGTATTTCACGGTGATCTCAACAATGCCCTCATCTCGGGCTTGCTTGAGCATTCGACCAACCTTTGCACGGGAGATAGAGTACTTTTTAGATATCTCTTCTTGCGTGGCACCATCTTGATAATAAGCAACCGCGACTTCAGTGAGGAGATCAGTGTTTTCTTCGGAAACATCTTGGATATTCTTACTCATATACCACTCAACCAATATTTAACAATTATTTTACCTGCTTGAAGAACAAATGTTCGATGCTTAAGCAAGTGATACACAAGTTTACACCCCGAACATATGTAACAGCAAGGTACATTTGCTCACAGTCATAACCATGGTTTTGTTGTTGATTAATTCACCTCACTTTGCTCGTTAAACGTTTGCTTGCATAGCCCATGATTACTAGAGCGAAATATATTTGACTGAAGTCACCATACAGTACTATTTACCGTTGACTTTGGGGCTAGATCGGATAAATATGGCTACATCATTTACTCATCGAGCGATCAAATGTTCTGTGCAAATGTTCGTTCGGAGAAAAATTTAAATTAATGTAAGTTTGGCTCACTGGTACAAACATTGAGAACTTCATTAGTTAGCTTGCAAATGCCCACACCTCTCCCATTAATGAGGTGTTATGCGATACATAGGATGATCAAAATGAGCAATAAATTAGAGCAACTTCGTAAACTAACAACTGTTGTAGCTGACACTGGCGATATCGAAGCTATCAGCAAGTACACTCCTGAAGATGCAACAACTAACCCATCTCTAATTCTTAAAGCTGCTCAAATTGCTGAGTACGCTCCTCTAATCGATGCTTCTATCGAATACGCAAAAGCGCAAAGCGGTGATAAAGCACAGCAAGTTCAAGATACTTGCGACATGCTTAACGTGAACATCGGTAAAGAAATCCTAAAAGTTGTACCTGGCCGTATCTCTACTGAAGTCGATGCTCGTCTTTCTTACGACATGGAAGGCAGCGTTGCTAAAGCTCGTCAACTTATCAAAATGTACAACGACGCTGGCATCACTAACGACCGCATCCTTATCAAACTGGCTTCTACTTGGGAAGGCATCCGCGCTGCTGAAATCCTAGAGAAAGAAGGCATCAACTGTAACCTAACGCTTCTATTCTCTTTCGCTCAAGCTCGTGCTTGTGCTGAAGCTGGCGTATTCCTAATCTCTCCTTTCGTAGGTCGCATCATGGACTGGTACAAAGCGAAAGAAGGTCGTGATTTCGAAGCTTCAGAAGATCCAGGTGTAATCTCAGTTTCAGATATCTACAACTACTACAAAGACCACGGCTACAAAACTGTTGTTATGGGCGCAAGCTTCCGTAACATCGGCGAGATCCTTGAACTTGCTGGTTGTGACCGTCTAACTATCGCTCCTCAACTTCTAGCAGACCTAGAAGCAGCAGAAGGCGAAGTAGTTGAGAAACTTATCGACTCTAACGGTACTAAAGAGCGTCCAGCAGCGATGACTCACGCTGAGTTCCTATGGGACCACAACCAAGATGCAATGGCTGTTGAGAAACTGGCTGAAGGCATCCGCAACTTCGCCGTTGACCAAGGCAAACTAGAAGACATGATCGCAGCTAAGCTGTAATCACTCTTACCAAATTCAAATAGGGGAACGTTCAGTTCCCCTACTTTTATCAATTTTGTTTTTCTTAATTTTTATTCGGAAGTTCTTATGAATCGCAAACATCTAGCTAACGCTATTCGTGCTCTAAGCATGGACGGCGTACAACAAGCAAACTCTGGTCACCCAGGCGCACCTATGGGTATGGCAGACATCGCTGAAGTACTTTGGCGCTCTCACCTAAACCATAACCCAGCAAACCCAGAGTGGGCTGACCGCGACCGTTTTATCCTGTCTAACGGCCACGGCTCAATGCTGATTTACTCTCTGCTTCACCTAGCAGGTTACGAGCTTTCAATTGAAGATCTTAAAAACTTCCGTCAACTGCATTCTAAGACTCCAGGTCACCCAGAGTACGGCTACGCACCAGGCATCGAAACAACGACTGGTCCTCTAGGTCAAGGCATCACTAACGCTGTTGGTATGGCAATGGCTGAGAAAGCGCTTGCAGCACAGTTCAACAAAGAAGGCCACGACATCGTAGACCACTACACTTATGCATTCATGGGTGATGGCTGTCTGATGGAAGGTATTTCTCACGAAGCATGTTCTCTAGCAGGTACGCTTGGTCTTGGTAAGCTGGTTGCTTTCTGGGATGACAACGGTATCTCTATCGATGGCGAAGTTGAAGGTTGGTTCTCTGACGATACACCTAAGCGTTTCGAAGCTTACGGCTGGCACGTAATCCCAGCAGTAGATGGCCACGACTCTGACGCTATCAACGCAGCGATTGAAGCGGCTAAAGCAGACCCTCGCCCTACTCTAATCTGCACTAAAACGGTGATTGGCTTTGGTTCTCCAAACAAAGCAGGTACGCACGACTGTCACGGTGCTCCACTAGGCGCTGAAGAAATTGCAGCAACACGTAAAGAATTAGGTTGGGAGCACGGTCCTTTTGAAATTCCGTCGGAAGTTTACTCAGAGTGGGATGCGAAAGAAGCAGGCGCAGCTAAGGAAGCAGCGTGGAACGAGAAACTTGCAGCTTATGAAGCAGCATACCCTGAGCTGGCAGCTGAATTCAAACGCCGCGTAAACGGTGACCTACCAGCTGAGTGGGAAGAGAAAGCATCGGCAATCATCGCTGATCTTCAAGCTAACCCAGCAAACATCGCATCACGTAAAGCATCTCAAAATGCTCTAGAAGCGTTCGGTGCTATGCTACCAGAATTCATGGGCGGCTCTGCTGACCTTGCGCCTTCTAACCTAACTATGTGGTCTGGTTCTAAGTCTCTTGAAGCGAACGACTTCTCTGGTAACTACATCCATTACGGTGTACGTGAATTCGGTATGACGGCTATCATGAACGGTATCGCTCTACACGGTGGTTTCGTACCATACGGCGCAACGTTCCTAATGTTCATGGAATACGCGCGTAACGCTATGCGTATGGCTGCTCTGATGAAAACTCAGAACATCCAAGTTTACACGCATGACTCTATCGGTCTTGGCGAAGATGGTCCAACTCACCAACCAGTTGAGCAAATCGCTTCTCTACGTCTAACTCCAAACATGAGCACATGGCGCCCATGTGACCAAGTTGAGTCTGCTGTTGCTTGGAAACTAGCAATCGAGCGTAAAGATGGTCCTTCTGCACTTATCTTCTCTCGTCAAAACCTTGCACAACAAGATCGTGACGCTGAGCAAGTAGCAAACATCGCTAAGGGTGGTTACATCCTGAAAGATTGTGAAGGCAAGCCAGAGCTTATCCTTATCGCAACGGGTTCTGAAGTTGAGCTAGCGGTTAACGCTGCTGCTGAGCTAACGGCTGAAGGTAAGAAAGTACGCGTAGTTTCTATGCCTGCTACTGATGCGTTCGACAAACAAGACGCGCAGTACCGTGAGTCTGTACTTCCATCTGACGTAACGGCACGTATCGCTGTAGAAGCTGGCATCGCTGACTTCTGGTACAAGTACGTTGGTTTCGGTGGCAAGATCATCGGTATGACAACGTTCGGCGAGTCTGCACCTGCAGGTGAGCTATTCAAGATGTTCGGTTTCACTACTGAAAACGTAGTAAACACAGCGAAAGAGCTTCTAGCTTAATCTTGAATACATTGTCTCGCCCTTCAATAGGTTGATGCATACAGAAAGCCCCGCATGAAAATACGGGGCTTTTTTTGTCTTTTCTCTCATTCGGATTAAATCTAACGGCTATTTTTCTTCGAAACGCTTTGCCAGTTGGTAGAACTCATTGACTTGTTCTTTTAGCTCTGTGGAGTGGTCTTTCACAGAATGCGTTGCCACTAAGTTTTGTTCTGCGGTCGAGGCGATAGACTGCATATGCAGATTGACCTCACTCGACAGCTCACGTTGCTTATGAGCAGAACTTTCAACAGACTGCATGAGTTCATTCATGGATTGCATTAGGTTTTCGACTTCCGACAAGCGCTCTGCACTTACCTTAGCAACATCACCACACGCGTCCGTTTGCTCTCGGTTCGCCAGAATATCTTTCTGCCACCCTTCAATCGTCGTTAGCATGGTATCGATGCTCTCTTTGATCTGAACCGTAGCCTTTGAGGTTCGACCCGACAATGCACGGACTTCGTCGGCAACAACGGCAAAGCCTCGTCCTTGCTCGCCCGCTCTCGCCGCTTCAATCGCAGCGTTCAGGGCCAACAAGTTGGTTTGTTCGGCGATTCCACCAATCTCTTCCATTATCTTGCTTACGCTCTGCGCTTGATCGCTCAGTTGGTAAGTCGTTTGAGTCGCCTTTTCAGCCTGAGAAGCTAGGCTCTCTAAGTTTTGATGAGTTTGATTAATGCTTTCTTTAGCGCCAGCACAGGTTTGCAAAGTTACATCAACAATCTGGTGCGCTTCTTCTGTGCGAGAAGAGACCTCATTGGCGGTGACTTCAACCTCTTCAGTCGCCTCTCGTACTTGAAGAATGTCTTTTGTTTGTTGATCTAAGGCTTCTGATACTTCAAATGACGTCGCATTTAGGTTGTCAGCCAAATCTTGTAACGGCTTGGCTGAGTCTGTCATGCGACCTAATACGGTGTGGATTCTTGCAGACAATAGTTTTAAGTGAAAATCGGCAATAGAGAACTGACTATTACCTGAATAAACAAGACGACTAACACTATCGAATTTAGATTGCAGCTTTTTCAACTGCAGTGGAGTATCAATCAGCTCTTGTCGGAAAAGCAGTGCTAATGCTGAAACAGGAAGTAGGCTCAACAACCATTGTGATACTTGCCCTACTTCAATGAGATTTGAAATTAACGGCGCAGCCAAAGAGCCTAGCAACACGGCGTAACGAACACTGTCACTGATCTTTAATGACCATTGGCGACCCGACTTTTCAGCCTTCAAGAGGCCTTGGTAAGCCTTATCTGCAACTTGTATCCATTCATTCTTTGGCTTAACACGAACAGATTGGTAGCCACTCACCTTACCATTGTCGTAAATTGGAGTTACATAAGCATCGACCCAGTAAAACCGACCAGATTTGGTTTTGTTTTTTACGATGCCACGCCAAGCTTTACCTTGCTTTAGGTTAACCCACATATCAGCAAAAGCGGCTTTCGGCATATCGTTATGCCTTACGATATTGTGGTGTTGCCCTAGCAATTCTTGTTGGCTGTATTCCGCTATGCGACAAAAAGCATCATTACTGTACGTAATCACGCCTTTTAAATCAGTGGTAGAGACAAGTTGTTCGTTTTCGCTGAGAAGCGTTTCACGAGATTGAGTAGATGAGCTGACAGTCATTATATTAACTTAGGTTAATTATTATTTTAGGCGAGGAATATATACAATTATTAAAGTTATGACAAAATGTGAACGTCACATTTTGTGTAAATGCCTGCTATTTATACAAATATTAGCTAAGTACCTCACAAAGCTAATAACTTCACTATCTTCTCATGCCAACAGTCACGACTCATCTAAGTTTACGGCAGTGGTAAATTTCACGGTTCTCATTGAGACAGAGGTATGGAATTTACGAATATTCAGATCTTTGCGTAGTACTCGCTCCACAAAGTCTTCGTTGGCTTGAATGTCTTTGACCGTCACAATCAGCATGAAATCAAAGCTGCCTGATATCTGATAGCACTGCGTGACCTCTTCTGCCTTTGAAATAGAATGGCGAAAGATTTGGTAAATATCCCCTCGATCACGCTCCATTTCCACGGACACAACCAAAGTCATCTTACTGCCGGTCAGTTCTGGATTAATGATGGACACACCACCGACAATCACGCCCTCTTCTCTCAGCCGTTTCACTCGCTTTAAGCAAGCAGGCGGTGACAACCCGACCAGCTCTGCTATTGTTAAATTTCACGTCATTGAAACACTGAAAGTTACTCTCAATACCCTAATTATTGATATTTTGAGTAAAAATAATTTGAGCATGGGTATTTACTAATGACTCAGTTATTACATGCGTATTTTAAAACACCGATAATAAAAAATTATCTTATTAGTTAGAACCCAACGCCTTGTATAAAGCGCCCTCCAGAATAATAACCACGACCTAATCAATGTTATTAAACATCCAAACTATCAACTATTCATTCAACAAAACCCATTAAATAACTGACAATAGAATAAATAGCACTCCTTATTTTATATTAACTCTAAATGTTGAAACCGGAACGAATAATTAATTGTAATAATTATCCATTTGATTGGTAGATTTTATAAATATATTTTGTTACATAATCAAAACTGATGGCTTGATATAATAATGTCACACAAAACAATGGCTTTAATGGTTCTAATTTTTTCCTCACTGTCACAGGCTTCCACTATTGAGAACGACGAACTATTGCTGAAGTCATTGATTAAAAAAGGTGTTATCTGTTCAGGCTTAACCTATGAGGAAAATCAAGAAGCTTTGCGTATCTATCTCAACGCTAAAAAAGTGAAGAGCACTCCGTTTGATTCAAAAAATAGAAAAGAGACAACCAATACAAAAGAGATAGAAGGTAAAAAACATACAACAAACACACGTCAGTTAAATAAGACACCACAAGAGTGTATTAGGCCAAACTCGGCCAACAGATCCGAATAAGGCAAGTTGATACTGATATCGACATGGAAATATAAAAAGGAAATATAATGAAAATGATGAGAAAAACATTGTTGGCTTCAGCAATGCTTACTCTATTTAGCGTCAGTGGTTATGCAAAAACACCTATTGATTTAGGCGTAGTTAATGAAGACAAACTCATTGAAATGCTAGTTAGACAAGGCTTAGTCGACCAAGATGCAACCGATACGGCAAAACACGACGCACTTGACCGTTACTTAAAAAATAAGATCAATTCCGGTTTTAAAGGCGACGCTCAATTCGGTAAAAAAGCACTTGAGCAACGAGCGAAAATACTCAAAGCCATCGAAAAAGGATCCGGTGTTAAAAAAGCGAGTGTCTTTGCTTTAGAAGTCGGCACCAAGCGTACCGATAAAGTACTCGCTCTGTTGGTCGATTTCCCTGATTTGAACTGGGATAACAACAAGCTGACCGAAGAGCACACGCAAATGCTCTACGAGAGCTACAACCCTGAACATTATCAAGAGTTGTTGTTTTCAAATTCTGGCTACACAGGTCCAAATGGCGAAAACCTAATCTCGATGCGTCAGTATTACCAAAGCGAATCAGGTGATAGTTACAGCGTTGCGGGCCAAGCTGCTGGTTGGTATCGCGCCTCTAAGCCTGCGTCTTTCTATGGTGGTAACTCCCCGACGACCGACAACGATCTCAACGCACAAGAACTGGTTCGCGAAGCGTTGAATCAACTGGCGCAAGATCCTAGCATCAACCTTGCCGATTACGATATTGAAGATCGTTATGATTACGACGGTGACGGAAATTTCCGCGAACCCGATGGTGTGATTGACCACCTGATGGTGTTTCATGCATCGGTAGGCGAAGAAGCCGGTGGTGGCGTGTTAGGCCCTGATGCGATTTGGTCTCACCGATTCAACCTTGGTCGCACTCATGTACTGGAAGGTACTTCTAGCTCGCTTCCAGATCGCTTTGGTGGCCAATACGCGGCGTTCGATTACACCATTCAACCGATTGATGCGGCTGCAGGTGTTTGTGCCCACGAATATGGTCATAATTTAGGCTTACCAGACGAGTATGACACGCAATACACAGGCAGAGGCGAACCGGTTTCTTACTGGTCAATCATGTCTTCGGGCAGTTGGGCTGGTCAAATTGGTGGTACACAACCAACGGCATTCAGCTCTTTGGCAAAACACTTCCTACAGAAATCGATTGGCGGACGTTGGGTTAACGATGATCAGCTCTCGATTGATGACCTAGAAGACAATCCACAAGTGTATACGCTGTTCCAAACAACGGATAACAGTCGTCCTAACATGATCAAAGTGGATCTTCCTGAAAAGCAGATTGAAAGTCTGAAACCCTTTGAGGGCGAGTATTCATTCCACTCTCAAAAAGGCGATGATCTGAAAAACAGTATGACTCGCAAGTTGATGATCCCAGCGGGTGATTCTGCACTGCTGTCTTTCAAAACTTGGTATGAGATTGAAAAAGACTACGACTTTGCGCGCGTGCTAATCAACGGACAAGCCATTGCAGGAAACATTACCTCAATGGACGATCCATACAACACGGACCTCGTTCCTGCTATTGGCGGCGAATCTGGCGGATGGGTCGACGCTGAGTTCGACGTTTCACAATGGGCAGGCCAAGAAGTGGAACTGTCTTTTGAATACATCACCGATGGCGGCTTAGCAATGGAAGGCTTCTATTTAGATAACCTTGCTGTTGTTGTCGATGGTGAAGTGACCTCAATAGACGATGGTGAAAGCAACTCCACCTTCGCCCTTAATGGTTACAAGCTGAGTAATGGATTCCATCAAGCGCAGCACTACTATCTATTGCAATGGCGCAGCCACATGGATGTTGATGAAGGCCTAGCGAACATCAAACGCATGGGACAACTGATGTCATTCGACCCTGGCTTGATCATTTGGTACGTCGACGAATCACTCACCGACAACTGGGTAGGTAAACACCCTGGTGAAGGTTGGTTAGGCGTGGTCGATGCAGACCAAAATGCCATGGTGTGGGCAAACTCTGGTGAAGCGGCTCAAACACGCTACCAAGTTCGAGACGCAGCGTTTTCACTCAAAGATCATACTCCAATGCGTCTTGTAAACAGCGACAACGATGTACTCGAAGATACCAGTTTGGTTGGCAATGCTAGCTTCTCGGATGACCAAGATTACACATCGCCTCAAGCGCCTGATTCAGGACGCATCCTGACGGAGTTTGGTTTAGCGGTCGATATTGTGAATCAGAGTGACAACAACGAATACGGCGTGGTTCGCTTATCTAAAGTAAGCCAACACAACGTCGCTCCTACTGCGAACTTCGAGCTGAATGTGACTGGCCTGAATGTTTCTGTAAACAACTTCAGCTCAGACCAAGACGGTGAGATCACCCATTACCTGTGGGACTTTGGGAACGGCACAACAAGTAACGAAGTGGCACCAACTTGGTCTTACGAGCAAGCGGGCGAATACACGGTGAACTTGACTGTTGTCGACGACAAAGGCGCTACCGCTTCATTTAGCTCCGTAGTGAGTGTTGAATCTCCAAACGCCCTTCCAGAAGCGAGCGCGAAGTACATTCACTTGGGCCGCTGGGTAACCATGTGGTCTACAAGTTCAGACAGCGATGGTCGTATTGTTGATACCGAGTGGACACTTCCAAACGGAAAGGTGAAACGAGGTCGCACATTCACGTCAATCTTCCCTTCATACGGAAAGCACGAGGTGACACTGAAGATAATCGATGACCAAGGTGGGATTACCACTAAGACAATTTTGGTCGACCTGTAAATCATCGCTGGCTCTGTCATGCGTATTTACAACACAAGCTTAAGTACTGTTGTCACAGGATATAAGCCACGACAGCAGTTTTAAGAAAACGTTATTATTTAAGCCGTAAGCAAAGGCCCTACCGATTTGGTAGGGCTTTTTATTGGTCGCAGTTCGAGATACTAGGGTTTTAATCACAGTAACAAATTTACTGAACCACCATTCGATGAGCCATTACACAGGCTGCTTTTGAATACGCGATTTACGAGCACTGAATGCGAACAGCAAGATAACAGCTAACACGAATGGTAATACGTAGATATTGAGGTTCTGCCACCCTGCTGTCGATTCTAGCCAGCCAGAGAGCATCGCTGTAATCGTCACACAGCCAAAGACAATAAATTCATTAAACGCTTGTGCCTTAGCTTTATTCTGCGATTGGTAGGACTGACTAAACAAACCTGTTGCCGCGATAAACATAAAGTTCCAACCGACACCAAGCACAACTAGAGCCGCTCTGAAGTGCCAGATAGATTCGCCATGAATGTTAATCGCGATACAGACGACGAACAGAACCCCGCCTGCCAAGATCATCATTCTTGAGCCAAACTTCTCGATAAGTGAACCAGTAAAGAATGCAGGAACAAACATCCCCAATACGTGCCACTCAATGACGCCCGCTGCTTTGGTAAAGTCAAAGCCACAACCAATCATTGCCAATGGCGTTGCTGTCATCAGGATATTCATCACCGCATAAGCGACCATGGCAGCAAACACTGCGCCAATAAAGTTAGGCGCTTTTACTATCACACTGAGAGGATCGGATTTAGGTGCCTGACTATTAAAAGAGACTTTTGGAAACTGAATTGTTTGTAAGATGAGTAACGCAAGAATGTTCAATCCAATCAAAGAAGCAAAAGCACCAATGTACAAGCCATCTTGCGACCACTGTTGCGACATAATCGCCAAATTTGGTCCTAATACCGCGGCTAAAACGCCACCAGCCATCGAGATAGAGATCGCTCGGTGACGGGCATTTTCATCACACACCTCGATTGCAGCAAAACGATAAAGCGTGCCAAAACCTATGCCTATCCCAAGTAAGAACGTAGCGAAACAAAACAAATAGAAATGTTGTTGAGACAGTGCGTAGGTGGCAAGACTAGCTCCTGTAATGCCAACCACATTACCAATGCTAAATCCTCGCTTTCTCCCTAACTTGCCTGAAATTAAAGATGCTGGAATAGTGGCTGCCATTAAACCCAAAAACTGCAGTGCAACCGGCAAGGTGATCATGCTGACACTGGGTGCAATCTGCTTACCGATCAAACCAATCACAGAGATCAGTAATATGTTACCCGTCATCAACAAGGCCTGACACAGTGAAAGCAGCCAAACATTTCTATTCATCTTCGTTCCTAAATATGAGCACAGTTGGTCAATAGACCAAAAATTCAACAAAGTCGCAACACTTTGTTACTCATAGCAACTCTACAAAGCGACCAATAGACCAATATAAAGTGCTACCACCACATGACTTTGATTAGCGTTACTTAAGACGCTAGAGTTGAAATTATCATTACTTAAGATAATAATAATTTTCTGTTATTCATTGGCTTTGTTATTTATAGGCTTTAGTATTTGAAGGTGAGTATGATTAATCCACTTTGGCTCAATACGTTTAAGACTCTGGTTGAAGTTGGCCATTTCACCCAAACGGCAGAAAAGTTGTATATGACACAACCTGGAGTCAGCCAACACATCAAGAAGCTTGAACAAGCTTGTAATTGTGACCTGCTATCTCGAGAAAACAAGAGCTTCGAACTGACCGAACAGGGTCGGATTATGTATCGCTATGCGATCAAACTAGAGAAAGACCAAGAAGATCTTTTTGAGTCTCTGAGTTTTGATAACCCTTATGCTGGGCAATGTCACTTGTCTTGCTCTGGCTCACTCTCTTTGCGTCTGTATCCCAAGCTTCTTGAACTTCAACAGCAACACCAAGAGCTCAGCATTAACTTAGAAGCCGCTCCAAACAAAAAGATATTGAATGACCTAAGCGAAGGCACTACCGATATCGGCATTGTTAGGCATTCCCCGAACGACAGCTACTACCAAAGCCAAGTCATCGGCAAAGAAGCACTGTGTCTTATAGTTCACCACAGCCTTGCTGATTTAGAGATAACGCCGCAAGTATTGAATGACATTGGCCTGATTGCCCACCCAGATTCTGCACATTATCTGTCTTTGTATTTCGACCTTTGCGGAGATAAAGACTTAGTGAACATCAACGTTAATGAGATACCAAGATCTGGCTACATCAATCAGCTTCACCAGATCTTGCTACCCGTATCAAAAGGATTAGGTTTTACCGTGTTACCGGCTGGCGCGGTTGAACACTTCCCAGATAGAGACAAGCTACACGTTGTGCCGCCAAAGGTAGAAGTAGAGGAAACGCTGTATCTGGTTCAAAAACGAAACCGAAAACTGCCGCACCGATACGATACGGTTGTTGAGCTAATCAAACAGAACGTGAGTCGTTAGTTCGGTATAGATAGATTTAAAGCCTTTAGCTAGCTCGGTATTTCGCTATAAGAGCTAAAGGCTTTAATGTTGAAGTGATATTTATAAAAGACAACTACTCAGAAGCGCCAAGCCCCTCTTTTGCTCGTTCAAAGTCATAATTATCTAACGCACTTCGAACATCTTTGAGAACAACAGAATGTGGATACTGTGCCAGTAACTCAGTCACATATTGAGTTGCATCGTTATCATAAGCATCCAGCAGTGATAGCAACTGAGCATGCTGTTCTGACGTGATGCTCGGTGAATCAGAGGTATCAGCAAGACTCGCATCGGCTTCTTCAGTACTTGTCGTATTGAATCCCCCAACACCAGACACATCAAAGCTGATCTCAACTGCTTTAATCAGTTCGATTAACCCAAGTTCGCCTTGCTTAAGATCTGCTTCATCACACGCCTTGTTATGCGCTTTGCTTTCTAAATCACTGAGTAACTCTGCCAATCGCAATCCACCAATCGAAGCTGCCATGCTTTTTAAGGTATGTAGATTACGCTCTAACGTCTCCCAGTCGCCTTGTACTAAGTTATCAAAAGCATCCGACATAATGTCTGGCGATCCTTGGCAGAACCTATCAAGCATTTTGGCTTGCAGCTTCGCATCATGATGAGTCAGTTGCTCAAACCTCGACTGAGAGAAAACAGGCGGCTCAATTTGGGGATCGGAGTGCAATTCCGCACTCTCACCAGAATCACCTGTCTGGATCGCATCTGAAGAGGTGTCTGATGGCGCTCGACCTTCAACTAAGACCTCAGGAACAATGTATCGAGTAATCAAAGACATCGCTTTATCAATAACAATAGGCTTATCCAAGAAGTCCGTGATGCCCGACTCCCTCGCTCGTTGTTTCGCATCATCAAAAACATTGGCTGACATTGCAATAATCGGTACATCTATATCGAATTCACGAATCAAACGGGTAGCTTCAAAGCCGTCCATAATCGGCATTTGAAGATCCATGAAGATTATTTCGTAGTCGTTGTTTTTAGCTAACTCCAGCGCTTCCTTTCCGTTTTCAGCAAGATCGGCATTTAATTTAGAGCGACTGAAAAATGCTAAGGCGAGATCTTGGTTCAGCTCATTGTCTTCAACCAATAGCACTCTTTGCCCTTTGAACTCTATCTGATAATCCAGTTGCAACTCTTGAGCTTTGAAGTCGGCTAACGCATCCGAGCTTGAGCGTGGCAATGTCAGTACAAAGGAGAACTCACTGCCTTGCCCGTAAACACTCTCTACCGTAATTTGACTGCCCATCGCATGAACTAATTTCTGGCTAATGTTGAGCCCAAGCCCTGTACCGCCAAACCGACGTGTCGTTGTGGTATCCGCTTGGCTAAAGGCTTCAAACAGCTTGTGACGGTTCTCATCCGAAATGCCTATCCCGGTATCCATCACACTCACTCTCATGGTTAGGCTACTGTCGTTCGAGTCAACATGCTCCACCGTTAATACTACGCTGCCTTGTTCCGTAAACTTAATCGCGTTGCCCACAAGGTTGAGTATGACTTGGAACAACCTCAATGGATCGCCTTGTAGTGGCGTGTCTAACTCTGGGTCGATGACCATAGACAAATTGAGTTGCTTCTCAGCCGCTTTCGATTCCATCAACTCAATCACATCTTTAAAAGTCGTTACGGGATCAAACGGGACGTTATCAATAACAAGTTGCCCAGCTTCTATCTTTGAAAAATCAAGGATGTCATTGATGATACCGAGTAACGAATGGCCAGAACGGTGCACTTTCTCAATGTAATTTCGAGCGACAGGATTAGATATTTCGCCAATCGCCAGATAAGACAAGCCAATAATGGCGTTCATTGGGGTTCTTATCTCATGGCTCATATTGGCTAAGAATTCCGATTTAGCTTGGCTCGCCAAATCGGCTCTCTGTTTCTCTTCTTCCAATTGTTCGTTAAGGCGCTTCATTTCTGAAATATCGAATGCCCAAAATAGTGTGGCGACTTCACCATCAATCTCAAAAAGATAGTAACTGACCAAAGCAACAAATCGGGTTCCATCAGACTTTCTGAGTACTAACTCCCTATTTTCAACTTTACCGTTAAGGTCGAGCTCTTCATGCACGCCATCACGAACGCTCAGCGAGTCATGGATAGCGGCAACGTCGATAGAAGACAACGCCTGATCTTCCACGCCTAACAAACGTTTTGCCGTATCGTTCGCGTAACGAACCTCTTCTTCAAATACCACGCTGGCTGCAATTGGAGAGCTATTTAGCATGTTGTAGAGTTGGTTCTGCGCCTTTTCCAGAGCTTCGGTTGCTTCCTTAGCAATACTGATCTGCTTAGTTAATTTACGATTCCAGAAAATAATAAGAAGAAGGATCACCAGAGAGAACACCGAAATGGTGTAAACCAATTGATAATTAACTCTTTCTATCGCTTTTGGCGCCGCCCACTTCGCCGATATCTTTTGATGTTCTTCAGCAGAAATACTCTCAATCGCCTTATTCACAATCGAATAAAGCAAAGGCTCAGATTTGATGACATGTAAGGTGGGTGAAAGGAAAAAATCAAGTCGTCCGACAATTCCAATCTCTCGATGACCAAATGAATCAATGAGGTAATTGAGGACATCAACAGTGTCGACCATGCCGTCTAAGGTTTTATCATCCAATCGGTTGAGCCCATCGGCCGTGGATTCTACCTCTACCCACTCAACGTTCGGGTACTTATCTAAAATCGCGTTAGTATTTGCCGCATTCTTCAATATACCGATTTTCCAACCATCAGCTTCTTCAAGTACCAAGCTACTAACGTCTCTTCTCGATGCAATGGCCAAACGACTTGAAAACAAGCTTTTAGCTGCTTTGACGTTATCTCCTAACGAACGATTCTCTTGAGCTGCTGAGACCAGTTCCACTTCATGATGATCAACCAAGCTTCGGGTCTCAGACCAATTCGCCACGTCAACATGCTGAATACTTAGCCCTGTTTTTTGTTCAATCAGCGTTAGATAATCATCAATCATCCCGATGTATTCACCGGTATTGGATACCGCTTCATAAGGTAACGAATTCGGATCGATACCTATACGTACATCCGGATTATCTTTAATCCACGCCCTCTCTTTTTGGTTTAGATTTAGGATCTCTCCAGTCAAGTTACTCGCTTGATAAACATCCGTAATATAGCGTTTCGCCGCATCTCCGAATGAACTAAATTGTTCGACAGATGGAAAATAAACATGGTTCCGCACTAACGAATTAACATCAAAGTAGAAAGTCATCGAACCAGAGTTGATACTCCCTCCCTTGGTCCTATAATTCGCCACCTTGGTGACTGATGAAAAGTGAGAGGTATTTTTCTTCTCTCCATATTGATCAACTAGGTTGCCTATGTACCAAGATTTGATCGGGCGACTATTGTTATCCGCTTGTGCGGTGATCACCTGAAAAGAACTGTCCGTGTCGAAAATTTCAAACACTTCCGTCAACTCTTCAAAGCGGTCGTTGACGATAAAATACGCAGATATTTGCGCGATAATATTCGCTTTTTTAAGGACTAGGCTTAAATCACTCTGAACCTGCATCTCGATAATTTGGTTTAAGCCGTCATCCTCCTGTTTAAGCCTTTTAATTGCGGCATTGAAGCTATCTCTGATTTCTTCACTCTTAAAGTCCACATAGATCGGATACTCAACTTTATACTCGTCATGTAGCGTTAGCTCTGCCATTTCAATAAAACGAGTATTGGTGATAAACCACTCTAGCACTCTTCGTTCAACCATTAGCAGGTCAACATTTTGAGCCCTCAACTGCGAGAATGCTGATTCAAGATCTTCGTAATCTTCAACACGATCAATGTCTAACTTACTCTTCAGAACTTCAACAGAGTTTTTAATTGAGGATGTTTCGTCGAACAATAACGCCCCTAATGATAGGTCTTTTTGGGATTGAAGTTGGAGTTTGCGGCGAGTTAGTGAAACAGGAACAAACTCAATATTAAGAACGTTATCACTTAAAAAGTGCGCATTAGGATCATCAAACTGAACACCAGAAACAAAGGCTATAGAATTATTGTTATCGATGGCTTTTTTAGCGGCGCTAGGTGGAAGTGTGACAACGTCACCTAGTTTATATCCCATGTCATTCAGTGCACGCTGAAGAATGTCGTGCTCTAGCCCGACTGCGGTGCTGTCTGGGTAAAAATACGGAGGGTTACCAAAGCCAAACACGCCTTTTAGCGGCACTCGATAGGGGGAACTGTCTAGCCACTTCGATAAAATCTGGTTCTTGTTATCAACGTCGAAGGTTTCAATCTGTTTGTTGATTAGCGTCAGCAGTTCTGGTTCATCGGTTCGAATCACCATTGATGCTTCAAACCTTTTCCAATGCTCCAGAACATAATTTACCGCTAAATCATGAACGCCAATCTTTTTCGCAAGATCCATAGTGGTGATAGGTTCACCGACCATGCCTTCGACATCCCCGGCCCCTAACGCACGTACTGCATCAATAACGTTATCAAAATTCACTCGCTCAATAGAACTCAATTTGACACCGGCTCGCTCCAAATCGATATTTTCGTTAACCATCGCAATACGGCGTTTATTATTTTGATCTAGGTTTCCATCGAGTTTGTTGTCGATGGGAACAATCACTGCGACCTGATAAGGAATATAGGGAGCACTCGCAAGAAAACGGCCACCTTCACTTGGGTCGAACTGTTGGAATGGAAATACATCGCCTCGCCCGTCGACTAACGTGGCTTTAGCCTCGACACGCGAGTTAACTGTGACAAACCGAACATGAACACCAAAACGCTGTTCAAGATCTAATGTCCAATCTTTGATGATCCCAGAAACCTGCCCATCATCATCGATGAATGAGTAAGGATAATGGTTGGCCAAGACAACAAAAGTTACCGTTGGTTGGTTTCCCAACCACTGATTTAACTCAGTATCTGTTACCTCAGCAGCATTCGTAGATCGCATTAGCAGCGGCCACACCACAAGTGTAATGACCAGAAAAACAACCAAACGATTTAGCGACAACATCAAGCCATCACTCATCTCTAAATTTCTCTTTAATTGCTAGAATCTCAGGTAACTTCAGAAAAAACACATCAACGATAGTTGGATCAAAATGTTTGCCTTTCTGTTCTTCAAACAAGTTCAGCGCCTCATCAATACTCCAAGCTTTTTTATAAGGGCGCTCTGCGGTCAGGGCATCAAACACATCAGCAACAGCCGCAATTCTTCCAACCAATGGGATACCTTCACCAGCTATCTGGTTTGGATAACCACTGCCATCCCATTTTTCGTGATGATATTGCGCCACCTGAATAGCCATACGCATCAGTTTGGAATCACTCTGCCTACCAAGTATATCAACACCATATTCGACATGCTTTTGCATAATTGTCCACTCGTCGGCGTCCAATTTACCCGGCTTGAGTAATACGCTATCAGGAATACCGATCTTGCCAATATCATGCATTGGTGCTGCATCACGCAACGTCTCGGCATCTTCGTCAGTCATTCCTAAGGCTTTAGCTAGCACTTCACAGTAGTGACTCATACGCTTAACGTGCATGCCTGTTTCATTGTCTTTAAATTCAGCAGCTCTACCCAGTATGTTCAGTGTTTCTAGCTTACCGAGATTGATCTCTTGAGTTTTCTCTTTTACCTGACTAAACAACGCGCGTTGTTGGTCATAAAGTGCGATATGCGTTTTCACACGCTGGAGTGCAATTGCAGGGGTTATCGGCTTGGTTAGGTAATCGACAGCCCCCAAGGAGAGTCCTTTTACTTCGGCTTCTGGACCAATTGTGGCGGTCACGAAAATGATAGGAATGTGAGCCGTATTCGGCTGAGCTTTAAGTTGGCGGCACACCTCGTAACCATCGATGTCAGGCATCATGATATCAAGGAGGATAAGGTCTGGCTGCGGCACCATCTTCGCGATCTTGATACCAATTGTGCCGTTAATCGCTACTTTCACTTGATAAGTATCTTTGAGTATTGCCGTTAACACATCCAAGTTACTTGGGGTGTCATCCACGACTAACACTATAGGTTTCCGACTCATTGATACCTCGTATACAAATCAAACAGTTATAACCCTAGTGTAGAACGGTTTCCAGAGGTTAAGTAGAAAAAAAGCAATTGATTTTCAAAAATGAAGAGTAGATCTGTGAGTGACTTCAAACTGGCGTTATTAGAAGTACGACCAGTCAATATTACGTCAGTTAAGTTATTATTATACAAGGGGAATTACCTTTGCATTGCAACATTTAACTAACAACACAGATACTATCCGAAAACAAAAAGAGCTCCTCATATGGGAGCTCTTTTCGTTCAACGGCTAGAAAGCAAAACAACCGAGTTATTCAGTAATCTAACGACCAGAATAATACATACAGATTCGAACACCATCGAACTCACGAATCTCAAATGGGATCTCGTAGATAGACTCCATCACTGATTTTTCAACCACTTCCGAAACCTTACCCGACTTAACCACTTTGCCTTTCTTCATCGCAACAATGTTATCTGAGTAACAAGAAGCGAAGTTGATGTCATGAATCACGATAACGACCGCTTTATTGAACTCATGCGCTAAACGACGCAACGTCTGCATAATTTCGACCGAGTGTTTAATATCAAGATTGTTCAGAGGCTCATCTAAGAACACATAATCCGTATCTTGCGCCACAACCATCGCGATAAACGCCATTTGACGCTGACCGCCACTCAACTCATCAAGGTATTTGTTTTGGATGTCAGTAATGCCAAGGTGTTCTAGTGCTGTATCGACGATCTTATGATCTTCGTCTTTCAAGCGACCTTGAGAGTGTGGGAAACGACCAAAACAGACCAATTCACGAATCGTAAATCGCATGTTGATGTTATTTGATTGTCTTAACACGGCAAGGTGCTTCGCTAGCTCTTTGGTATCCCACTCAGCCAGTAACTTATCGCCAATGACCACTTCACCCGCGTCGCTGTCTGTTAAGCGGCTCGCCATTGAAAGCAGTGTACTTTTACCCGCACCATTTGGGCCAATGATAGAAGTCACTTCGCCTTTCGGGAACATAGCACTGGCATCATCAACCACGAGTGACTTGCCATACTTCTTACTTAAACCTGTTAATTTAATCACTACTTACTACCTTTACTGAATTCTGGTGCGTAACAACAAGAACATAAAATACAAACCGCCGACCAAGTTAATAATCACACTCACAGTGGTTTCAAACGCCATCACTTTTTCGATAAACCATTGGCCAGAGACCAATAGAACGACCGCTAACAAACTGCTTGCGATGATAAGCACACGATGTTGATAAGATTTGAATATCTGACGAGCTAAGCTCACGGTGATTAAACCAAAGAACAGCACTGGGCCAACCAAAGCAGTCGACACCGCGACCATCACTGACACAATCACCAAGGTAATCTGAGTCAATCGCTTGGTGTTCACGCCCAGGCTTGTCGCGTTATCAACACCAAGCCAAAGTACATCAAGCTTAGGCGCCAACAACCAAAGGCCAAGCAAGCTCAAACCCAAAGGAATAAGGCTGAGGTAAACCAACTCGCCTTTCACGTTATTGAAACTTGCGAACATCACATTCTGCAGCACCGCGAACTCGTTCGGGTCAATCAACATCGCCAAGAAGTTAGACAAACTCGAGAATACGCTGCCACATACGATGCCTATCAACAGCAGTGTGAATACGTTGTTTCGCTTGCTCTTAAAGTAGAAATGGAACAGAGCAAACGAGAACAAGATCATCACAGTCACAGACATCGAAAAGTTTGCGATCGAGTCAATCACCCAGAAGCTAGCACTGCCAAACACAAACAGAAGTACCGTTTGTACCAGCATATACAAGCTGTCAAAGCCCAAGATGGAGGGGGTTAGAATTCGGTTATTAGTAATGGTTTGGAAAACCAATGACGACGCCGAGATCGCTACCGCCGCCAACACAATCGACAGCAATTTTGGTAGGCGCAGAGACAAGAAGAACTCGTAGTTATCCCACGTCAGCCCCTGCCCGATGAATAGCGCTGTCATACCCAAAGACGCGATAGCCAGAATCGCAATTTTTACTGAATCACGCATTCGACTTGTCTCTCATGATTAGGTAAATAAAAATCATGCCACCAAAGATGCTGATTACCATCGAGATTGGAATCTCATAAGGGAAAATGACGATTCGAGCTAGCAGGTCACAAGCCAACACCAAGATCACCCCCCAGTAGGCAGTCCAAGGCAGAATCTTCTTCATGTTATCGCCCATCATCAGCGACACGATATTCGGCACGATAAGTCCAAGGAATGGGATAACACCAACAATCATCACCACAGAAGAGGCGCAGATAGCAACCAACGCAACACCAATGAAGACGATCTTCTGATAATTCAAACCGATGTTTTTCGCGAAGCTCTCACCGATGCTCGCCGCACTGAACTGGCTCGCGAAATAGTAAGCCAATACACAAGCAGGCACCGCGAGATAAAGGATTTCATAGCTGCCCTGCAACACGCTCGCAAAGTTCGCCATAGTCCATGCCGACATGGTTTGTACTAAGTCGTACTTATAAGCAATAAAGGTTGTTAGAGACGAAACAACGTTGCCATACATAATGCCAATCAAAGGCACCAATACCGCGTTCTTAAACTTGAGGTGTTGTAGGAAGCGAACCAATAGCATGGTGCCAAACACTGCAAACGCGAAGATAAAGCCTAAGTAGCTCCATTGCGCAGCATTGCCTAGCACTAGAATGCCGACAATGTAACCCAACATCGCACAGTCAATGGTGCCCATCGTCGAAGGCGCGGCAAACTTGTTCTGTACGATTTGCTGCATGATCAAGCCAGAAACACTCAATCCCGCTCCGGCAAGCACGATCGCGAGTAGTCGAGGGATCCGACTAACAATATAAATAGAGTTGGCGTGTTGGTTGCCATTGAAAAAGTCACTAAAACTGATTTCAGCGACTCCAATCATCAATGACGCAACGCATAACACAACAAGAAATACAGCAGCTGCAATGGGTTTCAACATAGGAATAATACTAAAGATAGGTCTCGGGTAGCCCGTATAAAAAAGTGAAAAAGGGCTTATAAGAACACTCTTATAAGCCCGAAAATCTGATGGTTAGTAACTATTGAATCGTACGTTCAATGTCACTAATCATTCTATGAATCGCCGTCACACCGCCACCAGCCAGATACCAAGCACTTGAATCAAGGTAAACGATATTGCCGTGCTGCGCTGCAGGTGTTGCCGCAACCAGTGGGTTATCAAACAGTTGTTGAGCGCGACCTTCTGATTTGCCAATCGCTTTTTCGCGGTCAAGCACGTAAAGCACTTCCGGTTTTGCATCAGCAATGTATTCAAAAGAGATTAGGTTGCCGTGTGTTCCTTTGATCGGAGCCACAGTTGCACTCTTTGATTCCACGAAACCAAAGTCATCAAAGATGATAGAGAAACGGCTGCCTTTGTTGAACATCGCAATGTTGTTACCGTTGTTCATTAGCATCATTGCTGAAGTTTCGTCAGACGCTACTTTGTCGTTTACCGCTGTGATAGAAGCTTGAGTCTCTTTAATGATCGCTTCGACTTCAGCTTGCTTACCAAAGATGTCGCCTAGCACACGCCAGTTTTGCTGAGCATCAGCCCAGTACTTGTCGCCTTCAATAGAAAACATGACAGTAGGAGCAATTTGTGCCAGTTTGTCGTAAACCTTAAGCATGCGGTTTTCCGCGATGATGATGTCAGGCTTCAACATGTAGATAGCTTCAAAATCAGGTTCGCTTAAAGAGCCTGTATTTGCCGTCGTATCTTTGTACGAAGCTAGGTAATCAGGCAGCAAGCTATGAGGCGCGCCAACTGGCTGTACACCAATTTTATCGAGCACGTCTAAGCTACCGTGGCCTAGAACCACCACTCGCTGTGGTACTTCAGTAAACTGCGCTGTGCCTTTCACATGCTCAATGGTGACGGTTTCCGCATGCGCGGTCATCATGAATGATGATGCTAGAACGATGGCAAGCCCGCTCAATAACTGGCGAACTGAATTGATTGTTTTCTTCATGTTTCTTCCTTTGCCATTGATACAAACCACCACTCATGACAATGAAAGTCACATTACTCATAGACGAGCATGGGGCGTACACAACTGCTAAATAACGATAATTTAAAGTCTGTCATTGGATTGACAACAAACTTGTAACGCAAGTGAGAACTATTATCAATTATATTTGCACTAAATTGGCGATACAACAACTTTATTATTCAGAAATGTAAAAGTGAGTATTCATATTTTGCGTAGTCAGGAGAGGTATTAGGAATCAGAAATATCAAAAAGACGCGAAGAGGAAAATACTCATCAACCTGAAGAAAAAAACAGATGGGGAAGGCACCCAAAAACCCTGTAATTACAACGCTGAACCCCAAAATCATGGATTGTAATTTACAATGTAAAGATCATATACAACAGAGACTTAATCATCACCAAATTAGCTAATCAATTAAACCCACTAATGACAACGAATACGAACAGCTGAAAAGCCAAGACTCAGTCAGATATCATGGTCAAATCCCTGACCTTCGCTCATTTAACCTTCAGTAACCGATGGTAAATCACCCAAAAATATTTTTGAATTTAATTGAAAATAGGGTTGTAATTTTGAAAACTAGGCGTATAGTTCGCCACCTGGCTCTAATCTATAGAGCTGTTAATGCTAAAGTAAGTCCAAGTTCCACATAGACAGTTCTCGATTCCCTCGTTACACCATCTCTGCGTCAGCTTTCACCCAGATAGTCATTCAATAGCTTTTAAATTCGATCCTACTACCGATCTATCGTCATTTGCTCTTTTGTCAGCGAAGTCAGAATAGATCGAGCACTTAAATACAAATGTAATAAACACAAGGCACAGTTATGTCACGCAGAACAACACGACAAACCCATTGGTACCAACTATCACGCGAAAAAACAGTCAATAAACTAAAAGGTAATAAATGCTCAAGATTAAAATAGATTTACACAAAGAAGAGATTTCATGGTTCACCGAGATTCGACAGCTCAATAGCGATATACTCCACCGCCACATATTGCCCAAGCTACAACATCACAGCTATCTCATCGACTTTGAATTTAATGAACGAGAAAGCATCGGAACTATCGTTTCAGGCAACGGAAACACCCTAGGACATTTCACACTCCTATAGCATTTCCCAAAGGCTACAAAAGAAACACCATCTAGTCCCAAAGATGTAAAAGATGTCACCCTCAATTCGCTCTAGCAGAACAAAATAGAGTAGAAGTAAAACAGATCTGAAACCTAGCCCTTTTTGCATTTCACACGCGGCTAACGCTAGCTAGGTTATCGTACTTCTATTGAAACCAACTTATATCAAACTCTAAATCACCATTGAGTCATTATCAGTGCATTCATGGACTAATAAGTTAACGGCATCGACCTTAACTTCTGATCAAGAGTATATAAGTGTTCTGCAGCTTGCATGTGTTGAGGGTAATCACTGAACTTCTCACGATTCTCCTCATTCATCTTACATGTCTCATCCACCAGCATTAACTTCCAATACAGCTTCGTTGTATGCAACATCGCCAGTAACGGTTTGAACACCTCTTTCTCATAAGCTTGAATCAACTCTTCAATCAACTCTTCACGTTCGTCTTCGCTTGCGATTGAACCCTCGGTTGCCGACAACACTTTTTGATACTTCAGGTTTTGTTGCAGCTTATCCATGACCGTTTGGTTTTCTTCCGCTAAGTCAACAAGCTTCGACTTAATGATGTTTACCCAATTCGCTTGGCTCAGTACTGTGTCATCAACGCTGGTAAAATCTTCTCGTATTTGTCGTTCAACATCTTTTTGAGCTTTCTTTAAAACCGCACGCACCTTTTGGAAAGGCAGCCGATACTCCTTACTTAGCTCGATAATCAGTTTATGAAAACCACCATTTGGAAGGTGTAAGTTTTCTTTAAACGTCGCCATTGCAGCTTCTTGCTGTTCGGTAAGGTGAGTCATTCTGTTTCCTATTCTTTATCACTTATGGTGCTGAGCCCGCGATCATACCATTATTACCCTCGTTTTTTCGGTAACTTGATCAGTTACACCTCGCTATGCCGTTAAATTCTCTCAGCCCTTTCTCTTTTGGCTAGTTATTAACCCACTTGGCATAAAATGGTAAATCTCTATCGGCGAAAGTTCGTACATTACGCGCTCAGGGGATATCGCCAGACAGGAGTCGTTACTTACATATGAAAGACAAGCGCGAGAAATGAGAAAACAGATGACCTATTCAGAATACAAAGAATCCGATTTGCATAAGTGCGTGAGCATTGGTTCAGAAGCAATGGTATCCATTGCCAAGTTTGCCTTTAAAGCCACTACCCTTTTATTTCGATTTTTCCGCTGGCTTGTCGTATCGGCTTATACCTACGTGATGAAGTAATTCTATATGGGAGTCGTTGTTTTCATTACGACTTATCTAAATACCCCAAAGCGCGCCCTATTAGGTCGCGCTTTTTTTGTGCCCAGTTTTATACCTAGCTTGATGCCAAAAGTCCGAGTGCATTTTATATCGTCAGTGGCGCTAAATGGTAAAACTGACCATCGAATAAAAACCATACTACACCTGTTCCAACGAAACAGACTTCTAACTTATACAGGTACTAAAATGAAAAAGATTGCACTTAAAATTGTAGGACTAACGGTTTTGGCTTCTGCGCTAACTGGTTGTATCGGTAGTAACGCCGTAACAGGGAAAGTGATGAAATTTAACGTTGAAGTTGTCGATAACCGCTATGCTCGTGCAGGTGTAAACTTCTTATTAGCGCCTGTATACGGTATTACTACCGCAGCAGACTATGTGGTATTCAACTCACTTGAATTCTGGACAGGTAAAAACCCTATCAGCGGTTCACCACACGTATTTGATACAAAAACAGACACGCACTTCAAAGTGAACGATGAGCTGGACCCAAGCCTGAAAGAAGCCCCTGTCGGCCCAATTTCTAACAATCGCACCATTGAAACGGGTGAGATGATTAAGATCGACGAAAACACGATTCAAATGGACATCGTCTATACATCTGGTGAAACAGCGACTCTAACGGGCATCAAAGACGGTCAAAACGTTACCTATTACATGGATGGTCAGCTTGTATCGCAAACAACTATCGCTGAATTAGAGAAGATTCAAGGCACTGAAGCTTAAGGTTCATCGCCCACACAGAGTTCAAACTTAAAGAGACTTTTGAGCTCATAAAATAGAACAAGCCCGGCGATTGCCGGGCTTGTTTGTATGTGCTCTATTATTTGTAAATGCTCTATTGGGACTGAGACTGTGCAAGTCGAATGCTCACCAAACTCGCCACCATGATAGCTAAGTAAAAGCTGCCGATAATGGATTCCATAAACACAAAGAATTGAGCAATAGGCAGAGCTGGTGATATGTCGCCGTAACCAACCGTAGTCAAGGTGATAAAGCTAAAGTACATCGCATTAAACAAGTTCGTCAGCCAGACTTGCTCTTCTAACCCGTTAAAGGCATTAGGAAAGATCTCTAAAATTAACAAGTAGATGGTCGACCAAGCAAACCCTAGCAACAAGTAAATACAGATGGAGCCGATGATGTGATTGGGTGTCACCGTTTTGGCTTTCATCACCTGCTTCAACGCCGAGTAAATGTGTGAAAACAAGAACACAGCCAACGCCGATAGCGTCACTATCGACAGGTTATAGCCTTCCAAAAATGAAAACACGCCAGACACGAGCGCCGTAATCAATAACAGCCCATACCAAGAGCGATACAAGGCTCGCTCTTTATGAATACCGGCAATTGAACTCGCCAACGTAATAATGATAAGAAATAGGATTGTTTTCTGGCCTTGCGGATAAAACTGCTGCATCACCGCGCAACCAAGAAACAACACCAACAGTGCATAGAATAAGAAGTAGAAGTTGTCGTCTTTAGAGACTGGCTTCATCTATTTTCCCTCGACCTCTGCAGGTTTTTTCTCAGTTTCTTGTTGGTTTTTCTCTTCAAGTCCAAGCCACGCCATCATCAGCTCATAGCTTAAACTCAGTATCACAGCACCGACAAACAGACCGACGATGCCTGACATCGCCATTCCGCCCAGTGCACCCAATAGAATTACCAACATTGGAATGTGAGAGCCACGGCTCAGCAATACTGGCTTTAAGATAGCGTCACTGCCGCTCACCAAAATACACCACACTAAGAACAAGCTCGCCGCCAGTGTCGATTCAACGCTGAACATGTAGATGATCGCCGGTAATAGAGCGAGAATCGGTGGAAGTTGGATTATCGCAATGAGCAGCACAGCTAGCGCCCAAAACGCAGCTGCTGGAACGCCTGCAATCACCAAACCGATTGCCGACATCATGGATTGAATCACAGCCACACCAATCACACCTTGCACAACGCTTCGCACGGTCGATTTAGAGAGCTCTACCAACTCTTCACCTTTACCGCCCGTTAAACGCGCCACTAAGTGAGTCACGCCGGTTTTGCATTTATCGGCATTACTCATGAATGCACCCGCAATGATGGTAGAGATGATGAACTGAATAAAGCCGCCACCTAACGAGCCAAGAACAGAAGCCGCTTTCGTCGCAAACTGTTTAAGTTCATCCGCATACTTTATGAAAGTGCCTTCAATATTGTTGGAGGCGGCAACCAAGGTTGAATAAACCTTCTCACCTATGAATGGAATATCTTGTAAGGACTCTTTCGGTTTAGGCAATGACAATGTGCCATCTTGAAGCCCTGTCATCAGGTCAGTCGCGCTGGTGTAGATACCAGAAGAAAGCGCCGCCAAAGGAATAAATAGAAGAATCACACCAATAAAGCTCAGCAATGCACTGGCTTTACCTTTCGACATCCCGGTTTTATTTGAAATTGCGACCGCCACTGGATACAACGCAGTCGCAATGATCGCACCCCATATCACCAGAAGAATGAATGGGCGCAAAATCGAAAAACACCAATACACGAGCATGGCAATCGCTGCGATCTTGATGGCAGCGTCTATCGCCTGTTTTGAAAAATCATCGGTTAACTTCATGAGACGTCCTTGTTAGACAAAATTAAGGCTGATTTTGTAGAAACTTCCAATTCCGTGTTTCTAGGAATAGAGAAGCCAAAATCATATATATGCCAATTAACACTAATTGGAATATGCGTATAAGAGTGTTGCTATCGATGTCACCGGAGCTCATCAACGTGCTACCAACCAGTACGAGCAACGTACTAAATGCAGTGGCGAAAATAGGTGCTTTTTCGGGAACAGTGTAGATCTTGGTAGCCATAAGAATGGCAATAAGTCCTATAAACAAAGAATAGAAGACAATGTTGGGTACTATAGAAAGAATTGAAAAAGCAGCAATCGCCAGCAATCCCCCGATACCGTTACTTATCACCAAAAAAGCGCTCAACTTTATCGACTTCTCTGACGTAATCATCAACGATAACAACGCAATGAACATCATTGTCAGTAAAGCTTCAGATATTTGAAAAATAAAGAAAAAGCACACCACTGGATAGGAGATAATCATCGCCCTAAAGGCCACATACCAACGCTGTTTCTTTTCGAGTGGCGCAGCAGCAAAGCCTGAGAACGCCGATTTTGGCTCAGGGAAAAATACATGCACTAACGCAAAAAGCATGACTGAAACGCCAGGGTTATCAATCGCCATGAATGGCAACATCAAAACCGCAATCAACAGTATGGTGGCAAACAGGTTCCATTTTGGGTCGACAAACAAGTAGTAACCCCACAGCATCATTAACCCCACTAAAATCAGCAATGGGATTGGATAATGGGTAATTCCTCGCGACAGTAATAAACCTAACCCCATTGTCACCACAACGGCCAAGAGCAATTCGTAGACCGTTTCCTTATGGAGATTTGGTTTATCAATTAAGAACTTAGCTGTGAACACTGGCGCCACAAACGCAAGTGGCCAGTTTATCCACGCCGCCAAGAAAACAGCCAACGTGACCTAGGCTGTTCTCTCGATAATAAGCTTCAATCCAAATATCTTCGGTTGAAACAAAGGTCATGATTGCTTGCCCTGCTGATGCATAGAAACCTTCAGACAGGCTAAAGTTAGAGACACCACCTTGTGTCGGTGCAGTCATCACGGTGCGTTCTAGATTCAATTGAGCTTGTTCAAGTGCCAGCAACGCCGCTTTCACTTGGCTATTTTCTTCGCCTTCTTTACCCATTTGTTTCTTAGCACGGTCAAGGTCAGCTTCTGCATTCACAACCGCCGCACTAGAGGTCGCTAATGCTGCTCGCGCTTTATCTGCATCTGATTTAGAAACGACACCTTTATCGGCCATCTCTAAAACACGCTTAGCTTGCAGTTTGGTATTTTGTCTTTCAACAATGGCTGAGGTGAGTTTCGCTTGTGCTGAAGCAATGCTCGCGGTTTGAGCGCCGACATTTTGGCCTGCAATCTCTAAATTTTGCTCGGCTTGTTGTACGGCTATTTGGTAATCAGACTCATCTAAAATGGCTAGCTTATCGCCTTGATTAACCAGTTGGTTAGGTTGAACAAGAATATCGAGCACTTTATCCGACACCTCAGGTTTGATTGGAACGATATAACCTTTGACACGAGCATTATCAGTAATAGGGATGATGCGGTCTGAAATGATACTGAAGATCAACATGAACGCTACGAACAACAATAAGTAGTTGGTGACCTTTCTTACTTTGTCTTTTCCATTTTCTTGCTGGCCAACTTCTTCCTTGGCTTCTTGCGCATTCCCGTTGACTTCTGACATGGGACTCCCTTCTAGATAACTAACATCAACAAAATTAATACTTTAAAAATAAGCCCGGTGATGGAAAACTCAAGTAAATAGGGTTAGATTTAGTAAACAAAACGTTGCAAATGATATGCACGTCTAATAGTGCGACAATATATACAGGATTGTATTCCAATGAGCTCTAGTCACTACCAAGTCCCGGTAATTCAAACGAACTACGCCAAAATTCTGGTTCAGGTTTTTTCTGACTATGGTCTCGACCTCCACCTTTTGCTCAAAGATTCTGGTTTACCGCCCGATCTCATTGAATCAGAAAGCGACTTTGTGCCATCAGAATCGATTAAACGTTTGATTTATCTGACATCCGCCCAACTTGGCGTATCTCGGTTCACCGATATTCTTGGACTCGCATTTCGACGTCGAATCATCCCAAATGTCTTGCATCAATTTACCGAATTCGAAACCATTGGCGATGCACTAAAACAGATCAATTCAATCTTTGCCTATGATTCACCAGGCAGCAAAGTCGAGTTTATCCAAGAACACGGTCAGAACTGGTTTTGCCGGACAGCCCCGGAAGACAACTCCCCTATGTTTCAATGGGGCGAAGCTTTCGCTGTTATTTATATCATCGAGTTAATAACCATTTTATCGCAATCACCATGGTTACCGACTAAAGTTCGCTTGCAAGGGCATGACATCGATGTCGTCAAAACACTGGTATCAAGTAACTGCCAACTGTTTGTTGATCATTCGTCGACTGCTGTGCAGATTCCTGATGAGATCTTACAACTCCCAATCCGTCTTACGTCTAAAGACCTCAGTACAAAACCGACACTTATTGAGTGGCATACCAGCTTTACCGATAGTATTTATGAGCTTCTAAAACCGTACATGAAAGAACAAGACCTCTCTCTTGAAGAGGCGGCAGAGCTGCTCAACTTTTCAGTGCGAACGTTCCAACGCAAACTCAAGAATGAAAACACCACTTATCGAAAGATCAAAGAGAACCTGATGTTTTCTGTAGCTTGCGAGCTGATGGAAGAAGGCCACACGCTGACCTACATTTCTAGCCAACTCGGTTACACCAACATCTCTCATTTTTCTCGTGCATTTAAGCGTGTGTCTGGCCTTACGCCGAAGATTTACCAACGCTCAATCTCGGCTTAGGCTTCGCTCGATTGATTAACCAAGCACGGCCTACATCTAACCAAGGGCAATTGGAGTAGCACAGCCTGGGCTAGAGCTACACACTCTATTTCGCCCGTTACCTTTAGCGCGGTAAAGTGCCTTATCTGCACTGCGATAGGTCGCTTCGGCTTGCGCCTGTATTTCAGACACACCACTGCTCACGGTCAGGTTCAATGTTGTCCCTTTGGTAATCACTTCTTTCAGTCGATACATCGCCTCAAACGCTTCTGCCAAATTGGTTTCAGGCATCAAGATAGCGAACTCTTCTCCGCCTACTCGCGCGACGATATCAGTGTCTCGGCTGTTGTTTCTCAACAGTTCAGCGACCTCTTTCAGCGCTGAATCACCTTGGTCATGACCGTGATTATCATTGATAGCCTTGAAGTGATCTAAATCGATCAACGCCAAACAGGAATGTGTGTAACCATAACGCTCTGCCAGGTTAGAATAATGTTTTAAGTCGTTAT
Source organism: Vibrio sp. 10N.261.51.C6 (assembly GCF_041471785.1). Taxonomy (NCBI): domain Bacteria; kingdom Pseudomonadati; phylum Pseudomonadota; class Gammaproteobacteria; order Vibrionales; family Vibrionaceae; genus Vibrio; species Vibrio sp. 10N.261.51.C6. The sequence continues at coordinate 67,004 of NZ_JBFRPB010000012.1, forward strand.
CAAAGCGGCGTCGATTCCAGCACCCTGTCAGTGAATCCGTTTCCACCAGCATTCTTAATCGACGCTCCAATATCTTGCGTCGGCTAATATCCGTAAAGGTCACCACGTACTTGTTATTGTGCGGCAGAATTTCAGTTAGCTTTTCCACCACAACGTTTACGGTAAACTGCTCACCAAGTCGACTGACGCCACTCAACTCACCTTTCCATCTCTGGTTTTCCTTCAGTGAGCGAGTAATGGTCGTGATTAGGCTGCTGTTATTCATAAAACAGAGATCAGAAATCGGACGAGATTCGACTTGGTCAAAGGCATAACCTGAAACCCGAGAGAATTGTTGATTCACTTGTATGACCCTCAATTGACTATCGAGGACAATAAAACCTGCGACACCATCAATGATCGCTTCCGACAAGTTATTCTTGCTTTGAGCCATTTCATGTCGATAAAGGCGTGCGGTAATAAGAGTGCTAAGTAAAAACAACGCACACACCGAAAAAACCATGGCTGACGTAGAAGCAATACTCAGCAACCACAAGCTAAATGCCATATTGAGGACAAGTGCAGACACCACGTATAGCGGCATTTTTCGGTCATAACTTAACTTGTTCATAGTTTGCTCTGGTGATGGGCGAATGACTATGATGGCTAAGTTTTGATTAAGATATTTACCATTTTACGACACATACAAATTCAAATTACATATCGAACAATAAGTGCATAGGGTTACACTAACTATTAAGCGGAAGAGATTGAAAAGATTCGAGACCGCCACTTTGAATGCCAACCAGTGCCGGGTTACCTAGGCCTACTAACCGAATATCTCCGTCAAAATAACGAATAAACAAACGGTTAGTGGCCAAGCTCGTGTTTACTGACTTGGTAGATTACTGAACGGCTAAGTCCGCTCTGCGTACCCAGAATGCTCGTATATGATCATAAATCAGATTAAACACAAACGTGTAAATGGTAATAAAAATGGTCACGCCGATATCCATTAAAAATGCCTGCCAAATCCCCACATCAAGTAAGTAAGCCATCACTGGGATCGTCGCCACCAGCAAGCCTGCCTCAAATAGCACGACATGAAAAACACGTAATTTGAGCGAACGCTTTGATTTTTCACCCGTGAAATAACGATCAAAAATACGGTTAAAACAGTAGTTCCAAATCATCGCGATGGTCGCAACAACTATCATGGTTTCTGATAAGGCATTCACATCATGATCGGTAAATATCGCTAAGCCTATAATTGATAGTGTGACGGCCAATACTTCAAATAACACAGAGTGGAACACTCTTTCTAACGTACTCATACATTCCTCTAAATAATCTATTACGTGTTGGATTGGTCGAGATTATGTCACCTGAAATAATAAGAGAAAGTTAACAGCCATCACGAATAGTGATAGCCTAGGAGTTATTACTCCCTTTGGTATTGAGCGAGAGATAACATGTACAGTTTTGAGCAATTAAAAGTCTTCGTCACTGTGTGTGAAAGTGGCTCTTTCTCTGCCGCCGCTCGCAAACTGAAACGAGCTCAGTCTGGGGTAAGCCAATCGATAGCCAACCTCGAAATTGCCATTGACCAAGAGCTGTTTAACCGAGAGAAAAACATCCCCGTTTTAACCAGCAAAGGTAAAGCGTTATTGCCTGTGGCTAAGTCCATTCTTGACCAGCAAAAGTACTTCGATCAAAAAGTAGAATCGCTGACCCAAGAAGATGAGCACGAACTGATCATTGCGGTTGATGAAAGCATCATAGATAAGAACTTCATTAAGATAATCAGCTCACTCGCCGATCAATTTCCAATCACACACTTCGATATCATTACCACCTCAACCTTTGATGTTGAAGACCTAGTAAGACGAGGAAATGCACAGATTGGCATCATCTACGCGGATGGCGAACTGAAGGTCGATATGGATTTCTTTTTGCTGGGCCAAGCGCGTTTCCTAACTGTTAGCTCTGCCACTCACGAACTGAGTCGCATGTCCGTTGTACAAGACTCAGACCTAAAGCGCTATCGCCAATGTGTGCATCGCAGCTCAAAGCAGCGCGAACTGTGGTTCACCTATGGTATTAGCTCGATGCGTTGGTATGCGAACAACCACAAGAACATTGTTGATCTCGTTGAACAAAACGTGGGTTGGGCAAATGTGCCCGAGATGATGGTGATGGAAGGCATTCAAAAAGGCGATATTGTGGCGTTACCTGTCTCACACGAGCATGGTGGTTGGATTACTCCAGTAGGTTGTTTAGTTTCTCGCAGCCACATCAATGGCCCAGTTCTCACCAGCCTTATTGAGCAGCTTAAGGGGCACTCACTGCAGTACAATCAATGGCAAGCCAACTAGCCTCCCCTGTTTACAAATCATCTCTATTTTCAAAACATCGTCAATTCAGAGATTCAATATCGGCATGGAACACACCACCGCTACCTCATTTCTGCTTATCTTGCCGATAAATATCTTTGTCGTGTGGATAAAACACCCTAGTTGATGTCCCAAAGTGACATAACTACACTGCGATCCCAACGGGTTTGTCTTTTCAAACGAATATAGACAGGCCCAAATCGCTCTTTAACACCACTGACCCAACTTCAAATCTCCCAGATAAGCGCTCAGCCTTGCCGTTGCTTATATCGGTTTCAAATAGATCACTTTTTGAATATTAATTCGCACCCAGTTTATGAGCGCTCTTTGAGTGCTTTTTTATATCTAAATGAACCTTTTGGAAGATTTGTCGTGAACGTTTTAAGAAATATTTGCCCTGAGAAAATGGGTAAAGAGCGTAACAAACGAGAGTATGATTTACGCGTACTTAATTGTGTCAGTGAAAGCGAATATGAATCGCGTATGGCGGTTTGGAATAGCCTAGCGTTAACTGCTACTCCGTCTGCTTCGGAAACAAAGGGCTTCATCGATGAGTCTTTCAACAAGCTTCAACAAGACCTGAAAGAAGCTAGCCGTGAGTTATCGATTAACTACACGGACTTCATCGCAATGGCGCATGAAGAGATCAACTACATTAAGGTGTTTGTGGCTGATAAAACAGCACAATACGGTTGGTACGCTGCGATCGTTCTTATGGTCATCGGCACGGTTGCTCTGTGTATTCAGTAAGTTAGACCACAAATTTTACTGGCTACTGCATCGAGCGCTTTAATGCGCTCTAACTAGAAAACAAATGACGAGTCTCATTTGTTTTCTAGCCACCACAAACTCACTCTCCCATCAAAAACAACAAATCTTGGGTCGCTTGTTTCGGGTCTTCTGCGTGACATATCGCTGATACCAACGCTAATCCATGAATGCCCGTTTCAGTCAGCTGAGGAATGTTCGATTCGTTGATGCCGCCAATCCCGACAATCGGAAGCTTGGTCGTTTCTAACGCCATTTGAATACCTTCGTAACCCCAGTGTTTCTTGAGGTTTGTCTTAGTCGGTGTGGCAAAAATCGCACTGAGACCAATGTAATCGATCGGCAAACTATCTGCTTGTTGTAGCTGCTGTTCAGTTTCAATTGATAACCCAAGAATCTTGTCTGAACCAATCAGCTTACGTGCTAACTCTGCAGGCATATCCGATTGACCCAGATGCAAACCATCGGCGTCGACAGCCAATGCTACGTCCACTCGGTCATTGATGATCAGCGGAACACCTGAGCCAGCCAGAATCGACTTAACCGCTTGTGCTCGTTCAATGAAGGCTCTTACGTCCCCATGTTTTTCTCTTACTTGAACCATAGTGACGCCACCAGCAACCGCTTGTTCAACCACGAATTTAAGCGTTTCTAGATCTTGTTGGTCGTCAGTCACCAGATAAAGTTTATAAGGGTTCATCGCGTACCTTTGAAGTCGATTTCTAAAATTGGTTTTCTGCCATTTTACCGACAAATCACATCCTATGCATGGAAGTTAGCACTTAATTCCTTAAGTTAGGCGGTTGAATTCAAATACGCAACTCGTTGAAAGCATGTCGAAAAACCCGATTTTTCTAACAAAAGCGTTACTTATTACACAAACTATTCGCTTTAGCATGCCCAGAATGCTGTTTTATGAAATACTCCCCTATGAAGGAATCAGGTAAATATAGGGATAGTTATGCGCCACCTTTCTATAGCGCTCAAGATCAAGCTGGGTTATGCCATCTGCTTGCTCTTTTTCGTCATTTCAGGCCTTGTGAGTTACAAAGGTATTCAAACCTTGTCGAACGGCTTTAGCCAGTACAGTGACCTCAGCCACAAGGCGACATTGTCAGGCAACATTCAAGTGCACTTTCTTCAGATGCGTTTAGCTTCTGAACGTTACTTAGAGTCATTGGATGATCAATACGAAGCGAATTATCAATCGAGCAAACTTGCGATTGATGAACTGCTGAACAACTTAATCCAAACCACCACCAATACTGATAGCTTGTCGAGCCTGCAATTAGTGCAAGACAGCGTTGCAGCTTTTGATGCGGCTTATGGTTCAATGAAACAGAGCCAACTGCTCATTGACCAGTTAGTGAACGTGGAAATGGTCACACGAGAAACCAACGCACTGAAAGCGGCTCAGAGCTTATTGTATGAGTCATACAATAACAACGATCCAAACGCGAGCTTGTACGCAGGCATGTTGATGGAGAACTTCCTCGCCGCCAAGATCACTGTGCTGAGTTACTCAAACAACAACGACCTCAAAACCTATGAAGCTGGTAAAGACATTTTTGAATATGCTCTGCCAGGTATCGAAGGCGATATTGAATCTCTTAAATCATCTCCTTATCAAAGTGAACTGATTGAAGATTTCTCTAACCAACGTGAAGCCTATGCGAAAGGCTTTGAGCAAGTTCATCAACAGATGATTGAGAACACTCAAAGAACCGCGACCCTCGCCTCTATTGGCGACAGCTTAGCGATTTCGGTAGCTGATGCTCAGAGCATTCTAGAACAACAGAAACAAGCATTAACACCAGTACTGCAAGCCAGTGAAAAACGTTCAGTTCAAATCATCATATTGCTGACGGGTGTGGCTTTAGTTATTGGCATGACGAGCGCCGTGTTGGTGACTCGCTCTATTACTAAAGGCATCGCACAAGTTAAACAGATCACCAACGAGCTTTCTCAGGGCAACCTGAATGTGGAAGTGAACATTGAGAGCAAAAATGAGATTGGCGAACTGCTGACTAATATGGAGATCACCATTGAGTCTCTGCGCGATATTGTTGGCCAAGTGAACCGTTCTAGCGTGCGTATTGGTGAGATGTCGGAGTCACTCAATCAAGTGACAAATAACAGCTCGACCAACGCAACACAATTGAACAGTGAAATGATCAATATCTCTTCTGCCGTTGATCAATTAGCTTCCAGCACATCAGAAATTGCGGCAAGTGCTAACCACGCGTCTCAAGTTGCCAACCAAGCCACCGAGAATGTGGCGATGGGACTGAAAGAAGTAGATAAGACACTGCATGAAATTGGTAGCGCCGATGAAAGCATGCAGGTAAGCAGCCAAAAAGTGACCGACCTACATAAAGAGTCGATGAACATTGGTGCCATTCTTGAAGTAATCAAAGGCGTTTCTGAGCAGACCAACCTGTTGGCATTGAATGCGGCTATTGAAGCTGCGCGCGCAGGTGAACAAGGTCGCGGATTTGCAGTAGTAGCCGATGAAGTAAGAACGCTCGCTAAACGTACCCAAGACTCTGCTAGCCAGATTGATGAGCTCATCACCTCATTACAACGTGGCGCTAAAGATGCGTTAGAGTCTATCAAAGAGAGCCACAGCACGGTTTCAGACGCTTCAACGCAGGCGCAGCAAGCTTCTCAGAACTTACATGTGATTAATCAACACATCCAAGATCTGAACCAAGCCAACAGCCAAATCGCGGTGTCGGTTGATGAGCAGGATCGTCTTACCAAATCACTGGGTGAAAACGCGCAAGGTGCAAACACTATTGCTCAAAGCAACCAAGAGTCGGTAAGCAGCATTTCAGGTGCAGCGAGCGACTTAACCGAGGTTGCTCATCACCTAGAGAGCCAAGTTAACCGATTTAGAACCTAGCCAGCCAGTCTATACACAGCTGACACAGTTCCAAACCAGTAATAAAAAGCCCCCTACACATAAGTGTCGGGGGCTTTTTTAAGTTAATCTAACTCTAACTTGTGGCTTAGAGTTAGATTAGCCCTACTGAATCTTCAAGCGTTGAATCAGAGTCTCTTCGTCTAACTGATACAACTCATCAAGCAAGTTAATTTGCAAGCTACCTGGGCCGCGAGAGTTTTCAGCCGCGATTTCACCAACCACACCTAATACCGCTGCTGCCGCCAAACCACTGTCATCACCAACAGCCGCGAAAGCACCCGTCAATGCAGTTAAAGTACACCCCATACCCGTCACATACGGCATCATTTGGTGTCCATTGTTTAACGTCACCACGCTGTCTTTGGTGACAACGTAATCTGTCTCACCAGATATCACCACATTTGCACCGTATTCAGCCACTAAGCACTGTGCAGCACCTAACGCAGCATCACTGCTATCAAGCGCATCAACGCCTTTGCTCTGCGCTTGTTCGCCCGCTAACGCGATAATCTCAGACGCGTTACCACGAATGATCAACTTATCGGCTAAGCGTGCAATTTCACGAGAAGTCTCGGTACGCAACGTACTTGCCCCACAACCCACAGGGTCAAGAACCACAACCTTGTTGTTCGCGTTCGCTTGCTCAACAGCAAAACACATTCTTGGCGTCCAAACACTGTCGAGCGTGCCGATGTTAATCACCAAAGCACCAGAGAAAGACATCATCTCTGCCAGTTCTTGTTGCGAGTGCGCCATAATAGGCGAAGCGCCAATCGCCAATAACGCGTTGGCCGTGTTGTTCATCACTACATAGTTAGTGATGTTCACAACCAGTGGTTTTTGCTCTCGTACTGCGCGTAGCGATTGAATAATTTGTTCAGTAAGCATGGGTAAATCCTTATTCGTGAAAGTCGCTTTTAAGCCGCTGTTGAATCATCAAGAGCGTTCAGCCCTTGCTGCCAAAAAGCCACTTCCATACGCGTTGCGGTTTTGAAGATATGAACGATGTTCTGACCGCGTTCGCTGTTGATATCAATTTCAGCAAGCAACTGATTGAAGTATTCCGCGCCCGTTGCTACGCCAGACTGGAACTCTTCACTGCCATACAGTTGCAGCCAGCTTGCGTATGGGTTGCCTTCCAAAACAGTATCACTGCTTTCTAACAGCGCTTTACCAATCACGGCATAACCGATTGAACACGGAGCCAGTGCCGCATATAAGTCGACAAGATCACCCGTCATACCCGCATCTAGAACGTAGCGCGTGTAGGCAACAGTGCCGAAATCTTCAGGTTCGTTTTCTAAATCCGATTCGGTTAAACCCCACTGACCACAGTAAGTCACATGGTGAGAGATTTCAGAATCTAGCAACGCATGAACACTTGGCAGTGCACGACGCATATCAGCCAAGGTTTTAGCCTTGTAAATTGCCAATGCATAAGCGCGGGCATACTGCTTTAAAAACAGAAAATCTTGCTTCAAGTAATGCAGAAAACACGGCTGAGCGAGTGTGCCGTTTGCCAGCGTTTTAACAAAATCATGCTCGGTGTAGTCTTGCCAATCTTGTTGACAGGCTTGGATTAAGTCTTGGTATTTCATGAGATTCCTTAGTCAAAAGTCGGTACGTAGTCAGCGGCTTTCGGTAGTGATTTGATAATGCCTTTGTCAAACATGAACTGTGCGTAATCGTCGTAACGCTTCATATCTACAGCAGAAGGACGAAGTGCAAAACGAGTCAGCGTGTCGTTCCATGCGCGTTGGTTAAGCTCGCTATTCAACGTATCTGGTGAATACGCCACAAACTCACTCCATGACTCTTGGGGGTGGTTCACAATGTAAGTCGTTGCTTGTTCCAATGCTTTGTTGAACGCTTTGATCGCTTCATCATCGTGTTTCTTTGCGTTCGCAACAAAGATAAGCTCGTCGTAAGCTGGCACACCGTGCTCTTCTGGGAAGAATGCTTTGGCTTTAAATCCTTCAAGGGCTAGCTGGTTCGTTTCGAAGTTACGTAAGCCACCCCAAATTGCATCTACCTTGCCTGATGCCAGTGAAGACGAAAGAGCCCAACCAACATTGATGGTTTGCACATCTGTAAACGCAACGTTTTCCTGAGCCAGCATGGTACCGATCGTCGCTTCTTCATTACCCGCAATCGCGATACCGATCTTCTTGCCTTTCAGATCCGCTAACGAATCGTTCTTGCCGTTATCCAGCACCATGAGTGTGTTCAGTGGTGTCGCAATAAGGGTTGATGCACGAACGAGAGGCAAGCCTGCCGCCACATCCATGGTTAAACTTGGTTGATAGGTTACTGCGAGATCGACCTTACCTGCTGCAACGAGTTTTGCAGGTGTGCTTGGGTCAGCGGGTTCTTGGATTTCAATCTCTAGACCCTGATCTGCAAAGTAACCGCGCTCTTGAGCAATCACAATCGGGCCGTGGTTCGGGTTTACAAACCAATCCAACATCAGTGTCAGTTTTTTCTGTTCAGAGTCCGCTAGAGCATGACCTGAAACCAATGAAGCAAGCAGTGCCACTGCACCTATCAATTTTGTATTTTTCACGGTTAACCTTTCCTTTTGAATATTATTCTTATGTTGAGCGAAGCCATCATTGGTTTTCCCAAGGGATAGCTTTTTTGAGTAATTTATCTGTAACGAAGTAGAGCGAGATAGACAGCACCGCCAAGATGAACAAGGCAGCAAACATCTCATCAATGATCATGCGCGCGTTGGCCTGCAGCATTAGGTAACCTAACCCTTCACTCGAACCAACCCATTCCCCGACTACGGCACCAATTGGCGCAATCACCACCGCTACACGAATGCCAGACGCTAAGGTTGGCAGTGCAGCAGGAAGTTGGATATGGCGGAGCAGTTGCCATTTCGATGCACCCATCGTTTTGGCAAGATCGAGATAGCCTGTCGGTGTATTGCGCAGACCGTCGTAACAACAAGTGGTTACTGGGAAGAAGATAATGATCGCCGCCATCACCACTTTTGAGGCGATGCCATAACCAAGCCACAGCATCAGTACTGGCGCGATAGCAAACACAGGGATCGCTTGGCTGGCAATTAAGATAGGCAATAGCCAACGCTTTAGCGGATCAAACATCAGCATCTGCAGGGCGAAAAACAGCCCCATCGACAAACCGAGTAACAAGCCAAGTAGGATCTGTTGCGCAGTCACCCATGTGTGTTTGAGTAACACATCGTAACGTTCAATCAGCTTTAAAAAGACTTCTGCTGGCGTGGGCAGAATGAAGCTCGGCATCTCGAAGATAACCACAACTAACTGCCATAAACCGAGAATCACAGCACTGCTGATAAGCAAACGAACAACAGGATTCATCTGACGATGGCGTGTAGTGGCAGCCTGTCCGTTAGTTGAATGAGCTACAGCTCCACTTCGCGTTAGATCATGCATAATCACGCTCCAACTGATCTAAGATCGCTTGTTGTAACTCAGCACATTCACCATCTAACACTCTTGGTGTGGCAGTGAGAGGCACAGATAAAGACTGAGCGTTCGCCGGTGTGCCTTGCAACACATACAAGTTATCCGCCAGACGCACCGCTTCTTGTGGATCATGAGTGATCAACACAACGGTTTTACCCCTTAACAGTTCACACGCTAAACTTTGCAGCTTGTGTCTCGTTACCGCATCCAGCGCAGAGAAAGGCTCATCCATCAGCACGACTGGCTTGTCTTGCATTAAGGTTCGAGCCAAAGCAACACGCTGACGCATACCACCAGACAATTGATCCGGCATAGCATCCGCGTAATCAGCCAGACCAACAGAAATCAGTAGCTCTAACGCCTGATTTTTATGCTCGATATTTTTATGCTTATCTGCGGAATTTTGAAAGCGATGGCTCAAACACACGTTGTCGATAACCGATAGCCATGGCAGTAACAAATCTTGCTGCGCCATGTAAGCGATGCGATCCGTTAAAGGCAATTCATCAGACGTTGCCAATGTGCCCTGCCATTCCACCTTGTCGTCCAACAAGCCTGCCAGATAACGCAATACCGTGGTTTTTCCGCAGCCACTGCGACCAAGTAACACTGTCCACTTGCCTGCGTTTAAGCTAAGCGACAATCCCGATAAGGTTGCGTGCTCACTGTCGTTATAACGTAAAGAGGCATTGCTGAGCTGAACACCCACCGTATTAACGGACATTCCCGTGCCCAGCGAAGAAGTGATTTACTGGGCCATGACCTTGACCGACTTTCAACTCGTCAGCATGGGCAATCGCGCGTGAAATGTATTGTTTACCCAGGTCTACAGCCTCTGGGAGCGTGTTGCCTTGAGCCAAGAAAGAAGCAATAGCAGAAGAGAGCGTGCAGCCCGTGCCATGAGTGTTTTTGGTAGGAAAACGCTTCGCGCTAATCACAGCAGATACAGTTGGTAGAATCAGTAAGTCATTGCTGTTTTCATCTTTCTCTAGATGACCACCTTTTAGCAGAACGGCTTTAGCACCTAAAGCGCGCAGATCTTCAATCATGTCCTGCATTTCGGCTTCGCTTTCAGGTACCGGCTTGCCTGTTAACGCCGCGCCTTCAGGTAAGTTAGGGGTAATAATGTCGGCGAGCGGAATCAGCTCTTGTTTTAGCGTAGTGATAGCAGAGTTTTCTAGAAGAAGGTCGCCGCTTGTCGCGACCATTACAGGGTCAATTACCAAGTGTTTTGGTTGGTATTGTTTGATTTTGTCTGCAACGACTTTGATGATTTGCGAATCCGCCAACATACCAACTTTTACCGCCACGATATTCAGATCGGTAAACACTGCATCTAACTGACTAGCGACATGCTCTAGTGGGATTGGAAATATAGCGGACACGCCTTGGGTGTTCTGAGATGTAATCGCGGTAATTACCGAACAAGCGAAGCTACCCGTTGCAGACATGGCTTTAATATCAGCTTGAATGCCCGCGCCACCACCACTGTCAGAACCCGCAATGGTCAAAACAATCGGAGTATTGATCGAAGAAGATTGGTTTTCTGGTGTTTGAGTGCTGTTAGGTGATACTTGAGAATTGGAATGCTGTGTCATGGTCGCTCCTACTGTCTAAAAGACGTAAGAGAACCGAACTTTGGCCGCAAAGAGAGTGTGGAGGTGAAAGCAATGAGAGATCATTGTTGAACCACGTAGGCAAAGTAATCATAGTTCCCTACGCCAGTGTTAACTGAATCAGGTTCAACGGGTCTCGATTAACGATCTCAGCAAACACCAAATAAGGTATATGCACCCCGACTATTGATAGCGATAGTAACAGCACTCTCACAACTGAGATACTGATTTTATTCAATTATAAGAATTACACATGAAAAAATTTCAATTAGGCAAAACAAAACAAATACTTATAACGTTCCTTTAGATGGCTTCGACTGTATAAACAAGCACAACACAATCAGAGACATACCTAACCAGCCTGTAAAAGGAATCAGCTCACCGACAACACAGACGGCAAGCACCGCTGCAACTACTGGTTCAAACAGAGTCAGCAGATTGGCGCTACTCGCGGTCACGTGGCGTAAACCAAAACTGAACGCGATATAGCCCAAGCATTGTGGGATTAACGTCAGATAACTGATGACTAATACGTTAATCTGCGAGGAAAACAGGTTCTCCCCCGTAAACCAGAGCGTTGGCAGCAACAGCATCGCACCCAGGCCAAAAATACTGCCCATCGCCGCTTGTGACTTAATCCCTTTGTCGATCAGTGCTTTGGTCGCCCAAGAATAAATGGCGTAACACAACCCAGCGAGCAAACCTAAAGCAATACCGAACAGCTTGAGATCATCACCGGATTCATTCGTCGATGAAGATTCTGAAAACACCAACAACCCAATACCCACCACACCAATCGCAAAGCTAGTGAGCCAACGTTTGTTGATATTATTATTTTTGCTAATAAGACACTCTAACAGAGCAGAAAAGAAAGGTGCGGTAGCAATCGAAACCACTGTACCAATCGCCACGCCAGATAATTTCATTGAAGAATAGAAAGCTAAAGGATAGATCGCTAAAGCCAAAGCGCTCACCGTCAACAGCTTCTTGTTCTGCAAAAGCTTGTCGAAAGCGAATAGGATTTTTCGATACGCCAATCCCGCTTGCATTAGGCCACCGACGCCCATAGAGAAAGCACCAATCGCTAATGGGCTTAGATCAGGCGCAAAACTTGCGGCGGTGCCTGTCGTGCCCCATAAAATAGAAGCAAACAAGATGGCTAAAGTGCCCGTTTGGAATTCGTTAACGCGATTGATGGCAAGATTCATTTCTATTACCCAATTTTCAGTTCTGAAATAGATAATAGTGAAGATTGATAAAAGTTAGTTTGCCGAAAGGACGCTATTCTTGTTTCTAAAGACTGTCTTTCATTGAGCCTAGAAACGCCCTTGGAGACATGCCAAAGTGCTGAGAGAAGCGACGACTGAAAGCAGACACATCACTATAGCCCACATTTTCAGCAATCAATTGAACCGGTAAATCGGTATGAGTTAACAAGGCTTGGGCTTTCTCCATACGATAGCGAGTGATGTGTTTAAGCGCACTGATACCCAGACATTCTTTGAAGCGTTTTTTGAATTGAGTGGGGCTCAAACAAGCCGTTTCTGCAAGTTGCGAAATGGATAATGGTTGTGTGTAATTATCCGCTATCAGCCTTTGTACAGCGCGGATTCTTGGGTCGATGCTCTTGCTCACTTGTTGTTGCTCTAACAGCAGTGAAAACACATCCAAGATGGATGACTCAATACCGCTATCGACCTGATATTCCAGCTGCTTCTCAACAAACAACAAGAAGCTCATTAAGGGTGGCGTGATAGTAAACACCGAGAGCTCATGCTCTAACAAGTGCTGCGGTAACTCTGCCATATCTGCGACAATAAACCGCGCTGCTTCATCCGCCTTAAACGCATGCGCTGTGGTTACCGGAATCACCACGCATTCGCCCACGGCCACCTTGCCGACATATCCCACCATTTCAATACTAATACTCCCTTGAATAGGCAGCACGAGTTGATGGTAGCCATCATGGGCATGAGTATTAAATTGCTTGGTGTAAGATCGAATGCTTAGGCTAGATTTCATGAGCAACGCCGGAGTACATTTCGCTAGGTTAAAGTAAGAGATACAACGTTACATCATCACTTCCCTAGAGTCACACTCAATGCGCATCAAATTCATGCTAGCTAAGTGACATGATCAAAAACGGCCTCCAAATAAGAGGCCGTTTTGGTTAAAAAAACGTAATTCACATAAAGGTTAGAATGACACTTGGCTGTCTTGACCAACAGTTACTAGTACGCCATTTTGAGCTTCGAATATTGTGAACCCAGCGGCTAGTGGCGCTGCATTGTCTTCATCACTGTCGTACTGCGCAGTACAGGTATAACCCAATGAGTAAGTACCTGGGTCAATGAAGCCCAGAGAGAACTCATAGTTAGTCTGTGCTTCATTCATTGCCACTGACGCTGAAGTGATCGGTTTCACTTCATCACTGCCGCCGATCGGTGCCATGTCAGCTTGTTCAACATTACCTTCATACAAGTACACCGACTGAACAAATGTATTATCACCACCGTTACAAGTATCATAAGTAGAAAGAGCAACAGTACCTTCAATGTTTCCTGTCTCAACCGTATTGATAAGACTTACAGACGTTCTTTGAATAGTGTAATCAGGATATGTTGAACTGTTCTTTAGGCCTCGTCGAAGATCGAACTCGACAACAAAGTCGTTACTCTGTTGGTTCACGTTAAATGAATCCTTAAAGTAAAGTACGCCAGCGTTATCTTCTTTACCCACTTGCGGGCACGCCCCATTACCTTTCACCGTTAACTCACGATTCGTATCATCATTTTCTACCACGTAAGATGGATCTGTTGGATGATCGCCATCATTCGCAAACACACACAACTTATAACTGCCTACCGGAATGACCTCATTTTCAATCAAAGGAAGCGCCTCGCTACCTTGGTAATCCAACAAATTCACACTTAATGGAATCGGATCCTCACCATCTGGCAATGGATCGCCATTTTCATCAACGTAATCGCCGTTTTCGTCCGTTTTATACACATCATATATCAGTGGCGAACCTCCCCCTTGAGGAAGTAAAGCGACCTTACTGAATGTCACGGTGACGTCTTTAACATCATCAATGGGCGCATCACTCACGCTCAAAGTAATGGGTGTCGTGCTGCTTGATGAACCTGAATCACCGCCACAACCAACAAGCCCAGCCAGCACAAGGCTCGCTAAAGCGGTTTCCTTTAAATACTTCATAACTCATTTCCTATAAATCACTGCTCAATAAAGGGCTTAGTTTTTGCCCTCTTATTCTTTTCCTTAATGTGACTCATAGACAAACCGCGCTTATGGCCCAAATCGGTTAGCCCTATTATTTAGGGTTTTCTTCATCCAAAAACTCTGTTCATCAAGGTCCACATATCAGGTCGCACATAGGTTAATTAAGTCTAGTAAGTAAATTGTCAGTAGTCGCGCATATTTGGCAAGGTTGCTGTCAATTGTGTTGGAATGGTCGGTATGTATAGGGTCGGAGGGGATGATTGAAAGCACTCAAATCAAAATAGAAAATCGCCACCAAGATCAAAAAAGGCCGTTAAGACAGCCTGTTGCTGAACTTAAACGACCTTTTTATTGAATGTGGATTAAGCTAATTCGATATTAGCTCATTCAAATTCACTTATTTTTGAAGTTGCTCTTTAGCCGCTTCAACCTTAGAAAAATCTAGGCCAAGCTCTTCAACTGCTTCTTTGATTAGCGCAGGGTTTTGCATTACCTGACCCATCAGCATTTGAAGCTTATCTTGTGGTAAACCAAGTTGGCTGATTGTCGCCATTGCTGCAAGAGGGTTCTCTGTCAACGTCTTGAAAATCTCGCTGATCTGCTCGTCGCTGATATTGTTCTCTTTCAACATTGCTAAAATCGGGTTCATTTTTTTGCCTTTGAAACACTAAATTAAATAGGAGCACAGCATATCATCTAGCTGTGCTCGATTGTACTAACAAGTGACGCTTTGGTTTAACGCGAACGGTGCTTTTCACAAACGCAAATAATGCTTGGGCTTAGCGAGACTCTAATGGGTAAGAGCGGTAGCTCCACATACCATACGTTCTCAGTGCGTCACGGTAGATGCCTAGAAGCTCACCACTGCTCGCTTTCTTAAGATCTTCTAGCGGCTTATCTGGGTAAGAGACCGTATCGAAGGTAATGCCCTGAGGGCCCGTTTGCCAGCTCGCGATCTCAAACAGAGTTTGACCACGACGAACATGGCTTGCCGAGCTGATAATGGTCGCATGTTTAATATCATGACGAGCAAGCGCATAGCTACTGAACAAGGCGTTGCCTACCGTGCTAGTCGCGTAGTTCTCTTCAATGATGCGGTCTTTGCTTACCCCTTTTGAGATAAGCCAATCCGCCATTAACTTGCCTTCAGTCTTATGATTCTTTGGCACTCCGCCCGTCAACACGATCATCGCATCAGGGTTCGCTTTCGACATTGCTAATGTGGTTTCAAGACGTTCAATCAAGATCTCATGCATAGAACCATCAGGGTTAAGCGCGTAACCCAAAGTGACGATGGCACCGTGGTCGCTCAACAGTCCCTTATCTGCAGACTCTTTAAGCGGTGTTTCTAACACGCGGTCGACCGTTGCAAAAATACGTTTGATGTCTTCTGCTTTACCTTTGTTCAGGTTTTCCAGTTTCTCCATGTGCTTGTTGGATTCACTTTCATTGCCTTCAAATCGCTGCCAAACCGCAAGGTAAGCGTGAAGGTCAACATCGTCTGGGGCAACCATCAGCGCTTGTTCAAACAATTCAATCGCGCGCTCTGCGTTCTTGTTGTAGATCTGAGCGTTCGCAGCCGAG
Organism: Vibrio sp. 10N.261.51.C6; assembly: GCF_041471785.1. Classification (NCBI taxonomy): domain Bacteria; kingdom Pseudomonadati; phylum Pseudomonadota; class Gammaproteobacteria; order Vibrionales; family Vibrionaceae; genus Vibrio; species Vibrio sp. 10N.261.51.C6. The sequence goes on from NZ_JBFRPB010000012.1 coordinate 82,971, forward strand.
ATCAACAAGTCAGTACGGTAAGGTTCTAGCTGGTACGCTTCTAACAATCGGTTAGTCACAATTTCCATGTTACTTGGCATTTTAGCCGTGAAGCCCGCGTGAGAAATTCTTGCCGGAGACTTAAACGCCTGCAACGCATCAAGAAGTAATTGGTCGACAACTTGTCGCTTAGTCACCAACTGCGCGTAATCCGCAGAAGCCTGTACAGCACCATCGTTAGCAGCAAAAGAGTAAGGTGTTGCGCCAAAAGCAAGCATGCCACCAAGAGCGAGGGCGATAATGTTCTTTTTCATGGAAAGATCCTGTGTCGTTAAGTGTTCACATCAGATTTGCTCCCCAATGTAAGCTCCCAAGATTAAAAAACCGTGAACCAAACCTTACTCTCCAAGGTTGACATTCATTTGTTGCATAAGGTGTGGCTGCAGATCACGATTTTATGCGCCAGAGTAAGCTCAAATATCCAGATAGCTTCTAGTTATAAGGAGCTCCCTTGATTACTTTGGAATATTTAACTTCGCATCCCACCTGCCTATTCCATCTAAACCCCTAAGTTTCGAAGCTCAACATCAAACCTAAATGTGCATTTTATGTTCATTATTTCAGCAACTTAAAACGCGATTCCCCTACCAGTCGACGCTAATTCACGTTTACACAGCCAAGTTCAAAAGGCACAGAGTTTGGTATCAAATCAGTCAATTCACAGAAAATTCAAAAATCATTCATTGAACGATCGTTCAAGTGGTGCTTTAATGAATGACCAATACAAGGAGTTACCCCATGCTTAAGTTCTATTTTCACCAAACACCCAACCCAATGAAGATCGCTCTGTTTTTGGAAGAGACAGGCCTAGATTTTGAACTTGTTCCTGTCGATACCTTAAAGGGTGAGCAGCATTCACCGGAATATCGTTTAATCAATCCAAATGGCAAAACGCCTGCGATTGAAGACGAAGGACAACGTGTATTCGACTCTAACGCTATCCTGCTGTACCTATCTGAGAAAACAGGCAAGCTAGCTGGTCAGCCAGAAGACAGAGCTGAACTATTATCTTGGATGATGTTTATTGCGAGTGGACTTGGTCCATACTCAGGCCAATCAGTACACTTCCGTCATGCTGCACCAGCAGGCTTAGATTACGCGGTAAATCGTTATCTTCGCGAAGCACAACGTCACTACGAAGTGTTAGAGAAACATATGGAAGGTCGTGAATTTTTCGTCGGAAATGAGTACACCATTGTCGATGTCGCTGCATGGGGTTGGATTGATAAAGCACCGTTCGTGCTTGGTGAAGAAGGCTTAGAACCTTACCCGAACTTGAAGCGTTGGTTTAACGCAATCAACACTCGCCCTGCTGCACTGCGCGCCCGCGAAACTGGTAAAAACGTTGAATTTAAAACCGAACGTGATGAAGAAGCGAAACGAGCACTGTTTCCTTCAAATTACGCGAAGTAGAAGAAGTAAAGTTTGATAATGAGGCTCGGTAGTAATCAACTGGGCCACTTTTCTTCACCTTGATTACTCATAAGTAACCGTTCCATCCCTCGTCTTAACTCCAACACTTCCATCCTGTTTCAATCCCCCCCACTAGCATGTGTAATAATTAACCTCAAAATCGTAAGTAACTGTTGCAAGTCATAAAATACGGATTTAGAACTACTTGATATGAAATCATAATGATATTCTATACGTCATTAAATATTTCACAGGCTTTGATACGAGCCTTTAAATCAATCTAAGCGTGGTTTGTATATGATGTACATCGAGCACGATGAAACTAGATTCATTGCCGATAAAGAAATTCACCAAGCAGTTAGCGGCACGTACCTAGTCGATATGGACGGCCTACTCTCGCTCAACGACATTCAGCGTTTACCCGGTAAGAAACTAGCGATCAGCTTTAACGGCTCGACCCTAACAGTAGAAGAAGATGATGTGAGAATTGTAGGTAGTGTGGCGTTGGTGATGGAGAAGAAGTGATGAGTGAATTTAATCCGACTAAAATAGTTGAAAAATATTCCATAGACTTGATTAATAGGCTAAATAAAGAAGAGGGAAATAGCCTTGTCCTACATAACCAATCATTCGAAAGACTTCCCAAAAAATTAATCAGCTCAGCCTCAAAAGTTAATAGAATATATTTACAAGAATGTTCTAACCTGATATCCCTCGATGGTATTGAGGCATTTGTAAACCTAGAGTCATTAATTATAAATGGATGTAATAAACTAACATCAATTGATCAACTAGATAAACTAAAAGAGCTTGGGATTGATTACCATCACTTTGAAACACTATCAAATAATAAAAGTGTAATTCTTAATAAAATAGAAAGAGTAATCTCATCAACAGAAACTATAAATTCAATTTCCAAAACAAACACTCGAATAAAGTCAATTAACATTTCATTCAGCTATAATGGTAAAAAATCATCTACAGAAGAGTTAAAAATCGAAAACTTATCAAATCTTGAAGAAATATCCTACTCTTTGGGTAGCACTATTGATACTTCCAAGTTAGATAAGGCATTTCCAAAACTTAAAAGGATATTTACTTACTCTTATTGTTCTCAAGAGGACCTAGACGAATTTACAAAAATATCTAGATTAACTCATCTATCAATAACAAGCCCATCGGTTGCAAATGGTACCCTTTCATTAAAAAATGTAAAAAACCTTAAAGAGTTGAAGCACCTTTCAATAGATATTTACAACTCCGATGATGAGTTTATAAATATAGATGGTGTGTCTAATATAGAAAGTCTCAAGTTTCTTACACTAAAATCTTCCAATACACCGCTAGAACTTCAGTTTCTATCAAATCTTGAAAACCTAAGTCATCTTGACCTTAGAGCAAACTTCCAAGACGACAACCTCCATAATATTGCTCATTTAAAGAAATTAAAAACGCTAGCAATTGAAGATTCCGAGAACAGTCGACTAAAATCCATAGAAGGAATTGAACATATTCCTTTACTACAAAGATTAGAAGTAAAGAGCTTTAAAAAGATTTTCAACTTTAAAAAGCTAAGTACGTTAAAAAAATTAAAAAGTCTGTTTATTTATATTGAACGTAATTCAAGTCGGTTGAGTGAACTAATCAGACTACCTTCGCTACCTTTAATAAGTCACTTATCACTACCGGTGTTTTTCAAGGTAGTTGTCATCATTTGCTTACTTATTAAGCAGCTTCTCTTTCTGGATTTAGGTGAACGTCACCAACAGGTTCACAGTTTCTGATATCACCAGGCCAGCGTTCAGGGTTTAGCTCTTTTGCAGCGAGTAGTACCTCCGCTCGGCGCTTCAAGATCTCTTTATCTTTTCCATTGTGACGCTCTGAAGGCGTGACGTAATTTAGCTGACTGTGCTTGTGCTCGGTGTTGTACCAGCGTACGAAGGCTTCAACCCAACTTTGGCTACTATCGATTGTTTCAAAGCCTTTCGTTGGCCAGCTTGGCATGTACTTTACCGTGCGGAACAATGACTCAACATACGGGTTATCATCACTGACTCTTGGGCGACTATACGATGAAGTAATACCTAACTCTTCCATTTTGGCTTTGAACGTCAACGACTTCATCGGCGCACCATTATCGGAGTGAAGAACCAGTGCTTGATTGAAGCGCTGCTCTCGCATCAACGTTCGTTGCAGAAGTTGTGACGCTAGCTCACCGCATTCATGCTCATACACTTCATAACCAACAATTTTTCGACTGTAGATGTCCTCAATGACATACAGGTAATAATGTTGGCCTCGAACTTTTGAAGGTAAGTAAGTGATATCCCACGTATAGACTTGGTTCGAGTCCGTCGCTGTGTAACTGGTTGGCTTCGCTTGCTTCTGTCTGCTCCGCTGACGACCTCGTTTGTGAAGTTGCCCCTGCGTACTCAACACTCGGTAGTAGCTCGACTCAGAGGCGATATACTCACCTCTATCAAGCAGTGTCGGGACGATTTGAGTTGGAGGCAAGCTTGCAAACTCAGAGCGGTTACACACCTCGATTATCGCATCACGCTCTTCCTGCGACAGCTTGTTAGCAGGCTCAGGTCTGAGGCATATTGGCCTTTTGTCAGCTTGAACTTCACCTTGCTGATACCAGCGACGATACGTTCTCAAGTCGATTTGAACTTCATGGCAAGCTGGCTCTAAACGACACCCGCATTGCTTCGCTTCAAGGATAAGAGTCACTATGGTCTGCCTTTCATCGGTTGAGGTTAGTCGTCCTCTGGCTCTTCCCCGTAAAAGGCTCTCAGCTTTTTTCTTAGTACCAAGAGAGCGGCCGTTTCAGCGAGTGCTTTTTCTTTGAGTCGTAAATCTTTCTTCAACTCTTTGATTTCAAGTTTGTCAGCTTTAGCCTGCTTCTTTGCTTCAGCTTCCTGCTCTTTACTCGACTTAAACCCTTGCATACATTCGCTGCGCCAGCTTTGGATTTGCTCTGGAAAAAGACCTTTTTCACGACAATATTGGCTGAGTTCACTTTCTGTCATTGAGTAGGTTTCAGCGACAATGGCAAGTTTAGTTTGAGCTGACCACTGCTCTGATGAAGTGTTGCTATTTGGCACGGCGGCTCCTGAACGTCTGAGTTGCTGGCGCCAATGATACAGGGTCGCAGTGCTAATTCCTTCCTCTTCCGACACTTCTTTAACTGACATTGAATAGGGAGGTAATAGCTTCTTCAATATAGCTTCTTTTCTTTCTACTGAGATACGAGACACAATTACTCTTTATCGCCCAAACTGGTTAAATTTTAACAGTGACATCTACCCTGCCAGATAGGGAAACTCTTACCCGGCATTCTAGAGAGAAATCGATTATTGATAGTTCGAAAATATCGCTCTACTGACCCTTTAAGCCAAGGCTTTTTAGTCGGGTTTTTCTTAACTTTTATTTTCAGATCTTTGCACGCTATTTTGAAGTCACTACTGTTAAACTCAGTACCATTGTCGACAATCAAATGCTCAGGCAAGCCATAACAAGGCCAACACCCTTCTACTGATGGGTATAGTTCTTTAACGTGTTCTTTTGGAAGAATTGCATTCACAAGTGCTAGTGATACTGATAAGTAACTCGGCGGCTCGAACCCTAGATAGAAACCCACAATGCTCTTTGTATGAGTATCGTACAAAACTGTGAGCCACGGTCGCCCCAATGGTATACCGTTTTTTTCATCAATAATAAATAAATCAAGCCTAGTATGGTCTGCTTCTACACGTTCCAATACTCGTGTTGTTGCTGGCCTTTTCCCCACTTTTCTGAAAGTAGAATCAGCTACACTTTTTCCCTTTCTAAGTAGTATTTTTTCGTACTCAGAGTGCTTCCTTAGTCTCTTCCTAAATGCCTGTATTGAGAACGGTTCAAATTGAGTCCCATTGATTTCATTATGCCGATCAATTTCAACCTCAAGAGTTACGTATGCCGATGTTGCTGTCGGGCATTCTTCAGAGAAGTAATTTCTTATTGCACCTTGAATTAAAGGTTCAAGTTCATCGGGAGTATTTCTTTTTGTATTGCCAGCTGAGACTTTCGGAATTAGGGAGTTAAGCTGAAAATTTGATTTTTTAAAACCTCTCCAGTACCTATAAATGCTGATTGCTGATGGTGTACTTGAACCAAATTTATCTGTTAAAGCAGTAAGTGACTCATCTATTTGCTTTTTGGAAAAATCGGTACCATATTGATCTATAAGGAATTCTATAATGTTATATCTATGTATGGCCTCATTTCTTCGGTCTTCATCAACAGAAAAGACATCCTTAAACGTCAGATCAACATCTTTCCATAAGGGGAGTGATAGCGTTTCCTTTGGTTTCGATTCTTTATCGAAGTTAGTACTTGGAAATAGCTCGCCAAATCGCTTAGAACCTTCACTTGGCATGCCTAAGAGCTCCAAATAGGGCTTTGCCAACCAATAGGCTGGTGCATATCAATACTTAACAACTGTCTGGCAATCAAATCATAAAGTGAGGGTAATAACTGAGAAGAATGAACTGAAGAATATTGAACAACCTGCTCTATCCTGAGCTCTCCATATTTCTTAAATAGATTCAATATATTTCTCTGAATGGAGTTAAGACGCTCATCGCAAGCATAACGATGAATGATCCTTAAATTATCGAGCAATGGGTATATTTGAATATCATCATCTGTCAATACGTGCAGGTCTTTACCGCCGCCCAATGCTTGTTCTTTCTGAGCTCTAAACTTTTCTTTAAACTCATCTTTTTCTGCAATGTGCTTGGGCTTTATCTCATAAAATGATTGGTATGAATCTTTGTATGTGACTAAAAAATCGGGCGTATACCTATGCAGCTTACCTTCGATAAAATATTCAAAACCGATAGGCTGCGCTTCGAAAGTTATAATCTGTGGCGAAAATTCGAAGTGGAAACATGCGTCAAACTCCAAGTCGGATTCGACTGTATGGATAGAGTTCGTTTTGAGGCTGACAAAGCGTGAGATGTTTTTTACTGACGAGTTTCTAAGAATCCGTTTTTTCATAATAAACAACCATACCTGTAGTAAACTTCCTCAAGTGTTGTACACTTTACAAGCTTTTTCAAGGTATGGTTGTTTTTATTTCAGGGTATGCTTTCGTAAAATCAACATATGGTTGTTTTTACACTATTCGAACTCGTTCAGATTACTCTTTACCGAATACGTTGTTCTCTTGCTCTTGTACACGGATGAAAGTCGTACGCTTAGTTAGCTCTTTAAGCTTTGCTGCACCTACGTATGTACAAGTTGAACGTACACCACCAAGGATGTCAGAAATTGTGTTGTGAACAGAGCCACGGAACGGAAGTAAAACAGTTTTACCTTCTGCAGCACGGTATTTAGCAACACCACCTGAGTGCTTGTCCATAGCCGACTGAGAAGACATTCCATAGAACTTCATGAATTGCTTACCGTCTTGCTCTACAACTTCGCCGCCTGACTCAGAGTGACCTGCTAGCATACCGCCTAGCATTACGAAGTCAGCACCGCCGCCGAACGCTTTAGATACGTCACCCGCACATGAACAGCCACCGTCACCGATGATCATGCCGCCAAGGCCGTGTGCTGCGTCGCCACACTCGATGATTGCAGAAAGTTGAGGGTAACCTACGCCTGTTTTAACACGTGTAGTACAAACAGAACCAGGGCCGATACCAACCTTAACGATGTCTGCGCCAGCTAGGATTAGCTCTTCAACCATGTCACCCGTTACAACGTTACCAGCAGAGATAACTTTAGTCGGGAATTCAGCACGTACTTTTTGTACATACTCAACTAGGTGCTCTGAGTAGCCGTTAGCGATATCAATACAGATAAATACGAATTCGTCGCTCAGCGCCATGATTTGCTTAGTTTTCTCAAACTCAGCTTCAGAAGTACCTGTTGAAACAAATACGTTGTTCAGCGTTTTCTTGTCTGCTGTTTTTGCGAACTCAGCCCACTGCTCTACTGTGTAGTGCTTGTGTACTGCAGTCATAACACCGTGCTCTGCTAGAGCAGCTGCCATTTCAAAGCTTGCTACCGAATCCATGTTCGCTGCAATTACTGGAGTACCAGACCATTGACGACCGCTATGCTTGAATGTAAAATCGCGGGTTAATTCAACTTGAGAACGGCTTTTAAGGGTAGAACGCTTCGGACGGAAGAGTACATCTTTGAAACCTAACTTAAGTTCTTGTTCGATACGCATGATAATTTGTCCTGTAATCATATTACGTGTCGTGCGTTTTCGGTAAGCGTTGGCAGACGCTTTACTGAGTTTCGGACACAAAAAAACCGGAGCGTTGGCAGACGCTCCGGTTTTCAGCATTATAGGCTGTGATTTACTAACAGCAAGTCTGATATTTCATTTTTTTTTGTGCTATCCTCTCAAAGATTCCATATCTGGTAAAAGCTTCCCGCCCGTCATTTCCTACTAAATTCATAGTAATTAATAACTTAACAACATATTCACGCAAACGCTGTCGGTTTATTGCGCAAACGTTTCCCTTGCAAATTCGGCGAAAAAATCTTCGATAAGGCAAATTTGTGAAAAAAGTGCCCTTTAATCACATAAAAATCACACTTTTCTTGAATCAAAAAATGCGTTTTTTCTTAAATAATTTCATTTTTTTCTGACTTTTTTCGCTTCGAGTGCCGATCTCAGCCCTCTTTCATTAGCCCTGAAATTTATAAAGTACAAAGGCAAGATCGATTAGCACGTTCGAAACTTGGATGAGCGGGGTAAAGTCCACAAAATATGGCAGGTTAGATGCGCTTATTTATGAGAACCCAGCGGATACAAGCCGCTGTTGATAGAGCCTAACAACAACTCGACTAAAGTTAACGAACACGGAACGCCTTTCTTTAGTTCGAACTCATTACTACAGGATCAGATACAAAAATGGCCAAGGGGATTAACCTTGGCCATTTTTATTTGGTTTTCAGAGTGCTCTTATAAGGCGATTCAATTTTCACCTTAAGGTACGTCAAGCCTTTTTCTGAGACATCAGAGCTTCAGCAGTCGCATCTTGAATCGACAAGAACAAGGATGTCACTTGCCCAGTTGGAGAACGCATCGGGTTAAGCGTGACGTTCTGATACATAAAGTCGGCTTGCTGAGTTACTGGCCTCACGTTGCGGCACTTAAACAGATAAGGCCTTTGTTGCCACGTTATGAAGCTACGGCAGCCTAGGTCATAAACCGGTTTTGTTTTAAGCCTAAACCACTCTTCAGGAATTTCAGGGAATAACTCAAAGATCGACTTACCGATCGCATCATGCGATTGCTTACCGCTATGGTGCGTCATGAAGCCATTCCAAACTTGTACCTGAAAGTCACGGTTAATGACCACCAGCCCCATATCGACGTTTTGAACCATGTCTACCATCCAGTGGAACTGTTCAAATTCAGCAGGAAGATTCAGCATATTAAAACTCCTCCATTAGGTAGGCCAATTTGTTGTCTAGAAGAGGCAGAGACTCATCAACGAACATAAATAGAAGATCACAACGGATGGACGTGCCGTCTATGTTGTAGCTGACTTCGAACGTCATGGTCTTTTTAAATGAGCCGCTGGTATTTTCAATCACCGAATCAATCGAGATGTGTTGACCTAGCAGCACAGGAGAGCTCTGGAAGAAACGAACTTCTGATTGCTCCCCTAACCCATTCAAGAAAGAGCCGACTAAGATGTTCGATACATCCATCAACAACTCTAATTCTTCTAGCTGCTCGCTTTCTGTTGGCACCTTCATGAGCTTCTTAAGATCGCTCACACTGGAATCACTCAACAAAACTAGCGCTTCACCTGCAATGCCTTCTCCACTGAAGCCTTGGCAAACACCCGACACTTGGTCATTGTCAGCCAAGTCACGAAGTGCCATGTGCAATTCACTCACTTCGAAGATGTTAACGTTCGGCAGCGGTAGGTGAACAAACACATTAAAGTGACGAGCCAGTGCATCAGCGGCACGGCCTATCGCTACGTTCGCGACTTCCATATAGATATCGCGTCTGCGAAGTATTGGCAGTTCTAAAGCGGTTGGGGTAATGATTTGAGGTTGTTTTGGCGGCTCGACATGCTCACGTAAAATGGCTTTTAGCGCTTCTTTATCGATCGGCTTTTGCAAAAATGCTTTGGCGCCAAGATCCAGCACCTTCTGTTGTGCTTTTGGTTGTATGTCACCAGAAACAACGACAACTGGCGTGGTATCGCCTAAACGTTGCATCTCTTCCAATGTGCCATAGCCGTCTAATTCCGGCATGGTTAGGTCGAGGAACATCAATTTGAATTGGTTTTTAGCGAGCTCTTCAAGTGCATTAAGCCCATGAACAGCAAAAGTTATATCTGCATTTAGAGAACTAGGCAGTGACCGAGCCATCTGCTTCCTTGCTAACGCAGAATCATCACATATAAGAACTGGGAACGACATAAATGCACCACTGACAAATTAAAGCTAATTCGACCGAGTGTAACAGAACATTATGGTATCAGGTACGGGGTGAATGGATTTATGTGCAGATTATTAGTAAGAATGATGAAACAGGTGGGTAAGCTATTATTTCGCATTATTCTTCATGAAAAACAATATGCTACAAAGGTAATAGCCAATCCTTGCTGTTGAGTAATAGCACTATTATATTTAACAGCAGCCTTAACAAGCGGGTTTATTAAGGCTCGACTGACTCATTCATTGAACGGCTTTATGTAGCCATGATAGAGAGCTATCCAACAAAGCTAATGCAAGAGAACTAGAACTGATATGAAGGCCATAAAATCAGTAATGCGAAACGTATGATCACAGCAAATACCAACAACGCGATCCCCAGGCGATACCATTTGTATTCGGCGATGTTCATTGGGATACGCTTGTAGAACATCGTAATCACGCCTTTCCAATCGCTACTGCGTCTTCCGTACTGCATCATGCTCGTCAAAACAAACAGTGCGCCAAGCACTAACATTCCTTTTTCAGCCCAGAACAATCCAACTTCCATTTGTGTATTCCTTGATAAAACGGTGAGCAACTCAAATCATTCTAGTCACCTTTTAGCTCGGTTTCTGTAAGACCAAGGTCTAAATTACGAAGTACGCAATTTAGGGCTTATAGGTCATTGTTGGTAATTGATAGTTCTCGGTCAGCAATACAACGTTTATCGTTCAAGGTTCCATGGTAAAGGCGAGCATCACAAGCAAATCACGTATAAGCATGATTCGACAAATCTGGAGATTGGTTGTTCTTTTGAATGACACGCATCAATTGGATAAGCAGCAGAATACCTGTCACGCCTAAGCCAACACCGATTCCGCCCCAAATCCCTGCCAATTCGAACTTAGGCATCAAATACCAAGCCGCAGGCAAGCCAAATACCCAGTAACCGATGGCAGTCATCACGGTTGGCATAGAGACAATCTTCATGCCTCTTAGCAGGTTAATCGCCAGTAGCTGCCAAGCATCAACAATAAAGCACAACGCCACTACCCAGATAACAGAAGCCAATAGTGAAGTCATCGCACCCGTGCCATCATCCAGCTTGAAGATAGACGCGATCATTTCCGGCCATATGATGAACACGGCAGACAACGCAACGCTCAACACCGACACCAAGATAAAGCTGAGAATCGAGGTTCTTTTGATACCTTCGTAGTTTCCCGCACCGAAATCACGCCCCACCAAAATCGCCGCAGCTTGTGAGAAACCGAAATTGAAGTTCCAGGTGAAGCTTAAGCATTGCAGCAGGATTTGGTGTAAGGCTAACGAAGCAATACTGATCGTGCCCGCCATCAAGGTGCCACCGTAAATAAGGCCATGTTCAAGTAATGCTGCTAATCCGATAGGTAAACCCATCATTAAAAGCGGACTCATCAACTTAATTGAGTACTCTTCTGTGTTTAACCAAGGGGCGAACTGCTTGAATTCGTCACGTTTGAATACCCAAACTGTGTATCCAACCATCACGATAAATGCCGCGATAGCCGTACCTAGCCCTAAACCCGTTAAGCCCATGTCTAATTGGAAGGTTAAGAAGTAGCTGACTGGCACATTCAGAATTACGGTGATAATAGACATCACCAGAATAGAGCGCACATTACCAAACGCACTGGTTAAGCCGCGAAGCACCAATAAGATAAGCGAAGGCAACATCACCCACTTCAAAGCATGGACATATTCCATGGCTAAAGTGATCACTTCTGGCGGCTGTTTGGCTGCTTCTAATACCAACGGAGCAAACCAGAAGCTGGCCATTAAGGTCACGCTGAGCACGAATGCCAACATGGTTGCGCCTTTCACCGCCAATCTAATTTGAGTATTACCAAACTCAGGGCGAGCTACTCGCTGACCATAAGCGATCGCAATCAAATTCGCGACACAACCCACGGTGCTGCTCGCAATAATGAAGATGAAAAAGTAGATTGAGGCACCTAAGCCACCAGCCGCAAGGGCTGACACACTGATACGCGACATCATCCAAACATCAGTAAGGACTAAAGCCATAGAGATCAGCTGTGAAATGATCAAAGGGAATGCAAGAGTGAGTATTTTTTTCATGAGCGCCTCAGGTAATTTCGCCCAAAATACGATCGATGAGGCTAGCGTTCAATTGATAAATTTGCGACTCTAACATTCCATAAACTCATGCGAACGAATTATGACCCCATATCCTAGCTTGCCATCATCACATAATGGCTTAAAAGCCTTTGAAGCTGCCGCAAGGCTGATGAGCTTTACGCTGGCTGCCGAAGAGCTGCATGTGACACAAAGTGCGATCAGCCGACAGATCAAACAGCTTGAAGATGAGTTAAACGCATCACTGGTTATTCGTAAGCATCGAGCCATAGAATTAACGGTACAAGGTCATGATTTGTATGTCGCTTTGCGAGAAAGCTACGGTAATATCGAAGCTGTTATCGCCTCTTGGAGTGAGCCCAAGCAGAAGCGTATCGTGATCAAAGCGACTCTGAGTTTCGCGACGCGAGTATTGATCTCCAAAGTTCGGGAATTAAACGAGCGTTATCAAGATCATGAGATAGTCATTGTTCCTGTGATTGAGGAAGACGAATCGATTAATAGTAGTGAGTATGATCTACTGATCTTCCACACGCGTTTCAAAAAACGCTATGACAAGGCACCTGACATTACCTTCTTGCGTGAAGAGTTCATGGCGCCGGTTTGCTCTACTAGTTTAACCACCAAAGACACCGACCTTGATTCAATCTTAACCTTGCCAAGGCTGCATCCAACCTTAGATCATCACGACTGGAAAGTGTGGCTGGCCGATGTTGAATTCCCACCAAAGAAACCTGTCAGAAATACCAGCTTCTTGTCTTTAGATATGGCGCTCAGTGCCTGTCTATCCGGTGAAGGGGTTACGGTCACGGATCTGTTGTTAGTTCAACAAGATCTCCAACGAGGCTTCTTGTACTGCCCTAGAAATGCAAAAATCCAACACAGTGCTTGGACTTACTTCATGCACCAGCGTAGTCACACGCCTATAATCAACGACCTTATTGAATGGCTTAGAGAAGAGACAACAAAAGAGATCGAGTTGCTGAAAGTACTCGCACAGCAATATCAATGGTTTGGTGTAATAGAACAGGACAAAGACTTTGGTCGGCTCTTCTAAACTAAGTTATGATTCCTGTTCCCTCAACCGATTGATATTTTTATGTCTTCTTTCTCTTTTTCACAAATCCCTGTTGGGGTTCGATTCATGATCCTCTCCGCTTTTGGATTCGCACTGATGTCAGCTTGTGTGAAATACATCAGCAATTATGGCATTCCTGTATTCGAAATTGTTGCAGCAAGGGCTTTGGTGTCTTTGATCATCAGTTATATCGACGTTAAGCGAAAAGGCATTTCGATCTGGGGAAATAACAAACCTTTGTTGTTTGTTCGAGGCGCAGTTGGTACAGCAGCCTTGATGTGTGTTTACTACGCTGTAACCACTCTTCCGTTAGCAGAAGCGACCATTCTACAATACGTACATCCGGTCTTTACCGCGTTGCTCGGTGTGTTGTTCCTGAAAGAACGCGTCCAGAAATCGACCATGATCTGCATTGCATTCTGCCTAGCGGGATTATTGGTGATGGTTCAACCAAGCATGAACAGCGGCGCGAGCAGCGAGTTACCGCTATTCAGCATTATGGTGGCGTTATGTGGTGCGTTTGGTAGCTCAATTGCTTATGTGATTGTGAGAAAGCTGAGCCAGACGGAAGACAGCTCTGTCATCATCTTCTACTTCCCACTGGTTGCTCTGCCAATATCGACAGTCCTTATTTGGAACGACTTTGTATGGCCAAGTCTATTCTTAACCGTGATGCTCGTGTTAGTCGGTATTTTCACTCAGATAGGCCAATACGGTTTGACCAAAGCGATGCAGACTCAAGCGGCGGGTAAAGCTTCGGCTTACTCATACGTCCAGATAGTCTTCTCGGCACTGTTAGGCGTGTGGATCTTTAATGAAATTCCATCGGTTTGGACTTATCTAGGCGGTGGCCTGATTGTGACTGGCGCGCTGATTAATGTGTTTGGCAAACAACTGTTGGTGCCTTTTGAGGCTAAATAAACAACCCAACAACTGAGCTAAACATCAGCTAAATAATCAGCTATTGCATAGACCTAAAAAGGGCATTGCGGATTATTCCACAATGCCCTTTTCTATAAATGCTCTCTAGCGCGCTTTCATTCAGCTAACCAACTTTAACAAAGCGGCGTATTACGTAACTAACTCGTGGCATTTCGTAACTTAGGGTCATCACTTAGGTATTCAACGAACTCGATTTCAAAGCCTGCCGGATCCACAAAGTAGACATTTTTTCGATAAGGTTCTTCAGCGCCAGGTTTAGCAATCGGGAAACCCGCATCGATAAGACGTTGAGTGACGCTTTCGATATTATTGGTCACATAAGCGAAGTGCGCGAGGCCAACAGAGTGCCCTGCCAAATCTCTGTTTTCACCCTCACCGTGATCACTTATTGCTATGTATTGGTACTCGTCGCCAAAATGCAGCCAGTTACGTGGCTTGCCTGACCATTCGCCTTTTCCTTCATCACGAACGTACCAGTGTGGAAACGCCGCTTTATAGAAAGTCAGCATTTCAGGGATGTCCTTGACGACTAAATTCACATGTTCAAGATGGATCATTCTTCTCTCCTTAAAGTATTCTCGTAAGCAACGTTGCACACCCTAATACCTCAAGTTAAGTTGAGGTAAAGCACTAATTTGCATTTATTTCGAGAACGTTTTTAGAGCCCAAATTGTCGTATTTTGAAGCGATACAAACCCTAAGTTTAGACGACCTTCCCTGATGTGGTTTATTTGGAATCCAGAATGACTGAGAGACAAGCCGCTATGGTTTAGGCGGAGTAACCTCAACTTCTAAAGCGGCTCGGTCTCTCCACTTGAAAACCTTCTTCCATTTAATCGGCATCATTGGAATAACGATGAGACTAATGCCCACCAGCGTCAGGATGTCTGGAATCTCATCGAACCACATAACACCAAACAATGTTACGAACACCAACCCAGAATATTCGGCGAGCGCAATCTGGTTGGCCGGTGCTTTTTTGTAAGCCACCACCACAAGCGCATGGTATCCAAGTACGAACAAGTTGATTGCCATGATCCAACCAACATGACGCCATTCGAGCGCAGACCAAGTTGGCAGCGCTAATGCCAGTGCAAGTGGCAGAGTCATAATGCTGGTCCAGAACAGAGTTGAGATGATGTGTTGCTCTGCATTCAAGCGTTTAATCAAGATATTACCCACGCCCATCGCAAGCGCACTGCCTAGCCCAGCAATCGCCGCCCAATGAAATTGTTCAGGGCGTAACACGATTAATACGCCCACAAAACCAATCAGGGTCGCGATCACTTTTGAAGATGTCGGCCTTTCTTTCAACAGCACGATCGACAAAGGCAGCATAAGGATTGGTCCAACGTAGAACATCGCGTTTGCTGTCGCCAAAGTAAGGTGTGTAATGGCGATCATCGCGCAGCCACTCCCCACTAAGATAAATTGAGCCCTTAAGAAGTTGATTCGGCAACCGCCTTTCATACGCGTCTCTCTCGGTAACTTTAACCAAAATGGAAGCAACAAGATCACGCTCAATAGCTGACGGATAAACACGTACTGGAACGTAGGGACTTCGCCATTCAGTATCTTCAATGATACGTCTGAAAAAGACGCAAGTAGGTTTGCGAGCACCAAAAGCAAAATGGCGTGGTTAACAGCTTTATTCATACAGAAGTAAGATTACACATTTGTCATACAATTATGAGCGCACATCATACATGAGAATTTGAAATGTGTAATAGCAAAATTAATAAGGCTCAGACTAATGCAATTTTGAATTAAACCTCGATGAACAAATCACAGCTATTCGTTCAATATTTAGCCGCATTAATATTCTCTTACTGACTGATACATCAAGTTACAATTCGATTTCATATTAGCCAACAACACTGATCTGGGTTAATAAACTAGTTTCACAATAACCTTATTTTTATTGGGGTCAGATAATTAATAAAAAGGAAGTTAAAGTGAAAAAATTATTAGCACTTGGTATCGCAGCGGTAATCTCGGCTCCAGCAGTAGCCGACCACAACACAATCAATGGTATGGATTTTGGTCCACTCGCAAAGTTAGTCGGCACATGGAAATCAGTCGAAACTGGCGGCGTTGATATTTCTCCAGGTCAAGAAGGCACAGAAGTGGGCAAAGGTGGCCCCGCGGTCACACCATTTTATGAAGTGATGACATTTGAGGTTGCGGCAGATGCAACCAACGCCAGCGATCAATATCTGGTTGCTCTGTACTACAAGCAAGAAGTATTCAGAAAGGCCGACGACTCTAAGTTCCACGATCAACGTGGCTACTTCATCTACGACCAAAAAAATCAGGTCGTCTACAACTCTTACTGCGTACCACGCACCACATGTGTCACCGCAGAAGGCCCTGCTGGCGATACAATGACGTTAGTTGCGTCTAAGCGTGGCATCGCTGAGTCCGAATACATGACGGACAACGCAACCACCACGGGCTTCACGATGAACATTAGCATTTCAGACGATACGCTGACGTACTCTCAAACAACAGGCTTAGAGATCTACGACAACGCATTTGCTCATACAGATTCAAGCACTCTAATTAAAGTGAAGTAGATTCAAATACAAACGCCTTTCACAGCGAAGTGAAAGGCGTTTTTCTGTTGTACTTGTAACAACAAACAAGTTTAACTAGATTGTGTATCAACCTTGGCGTAACGGTTGGCTAGCACTGCACAGTAAAAGATCTGAATCGGGTGATAAAGCATGATTGGTAGTAATATCATCCCTAGATTAGGGTTGTGAGCAAAGATCACCTTAGCCATAGGAATACCTGCCGCTAAGGTCTTCTTAGTACCACAGAATACTGCCGCGACTTCATCTTGATGATTGAATCCAACCTTTCGGGCACTCCATTGAATGCCGTGTACCATCACCATCAATACCACTAAACAAATCACCGCTGACAGCAACAACAGCATTGGTGAAAAGTCGCTCCAAATACCGTGTTCAATAGAGTCACAGAAAGCACTGTAGACGATCAGAAGTATCACGTATTTATCTAACTTATTGACCACTGACTTGTGTTTCTGAGTCCATTCAAAAAGTAACGGGCGCATCAACTGGCCGACAATCATTGGCAATAGCAGCATTTTAGATATAGAGATCACCGATTCCATCAGGTTTAGCTCTGCACCTTCCAACCCCATAAAGAGCTGGATCAGTAGAGGCGTAATGAACACGCCTAAAATACTAGAAAGTGATGCATTGAATATCGCACCCGGTAGGTTTCCTTTTCCAATCACCGTCATCGCGACCGAAGACGAAATCGTACTCGGTAATACGAAGAGGTAACAGAAACCAAAGGCCAGAGCTGCTGGCATATAAGCGACAAAGCCTTGCCCGAATATCACCCAAAGCAGTGGGTAAACTAAGAATGTCGCGCTTTGTACAAAAACATGCAGCTTCCAATTCGAAAGCCCCTCAAGAATGGCTTTGGGAGACAAACCCAAACCGTGTAAGAAAAACACCAAAGCGATGCCGAGAACAGTCACCGTATCGAGATGAAGTACCCCACCCGATTTGCCCCAATCCGGCGTAAAAACAGCAACGACCATAGCCACCACCATCCCTACAAGAAACCATTCCTTTTTCAGTTTTTCTATCATGTTGACACGCACTTTCTGTAGATTCCATTTCAGCCAATAACAAGGCTCCGATGCTATTTATCCTATCGACTCTAATTTTAATTAACCACCATAAACGCAAATTAAGCTCGTCTTTATCTTGAGGGTTAACGTTGTTATTCGAGTTTGTTACGCACGCTTCGCTCTGGATTGAACAGATGTATGGAATGATGATGAAATATTAGAAAACAGCGGTTTATCGAGAAGGTAAGACCCTTTCAGTGATCGGGGCACAGAGGTAAGCCGTAAGGATATGAAAGAAAGACGTATGCAATCTAAACACCAAAGATCAGCCTATTCTCAAAGATGACGCAGCGGGAGTAACACATGGGCAACAGAATCACCATTATTGAATTTCTCAGAGTATTTGAGTTTATTCGCTCTTCCGGTGAGCAACGGGACAACAAATATCTAGTTGGCGAAATGACGGCTTGGCATGATTACGACGGTTACACCTGTTGGCTAAGCTATAAAGACGTCACGGTGACGCTGATGTTTCACGGTTCGCTAAAAATTGAGTACGACAACGCTTCAAATTACTCTGAATTTATTGAGCATTGTATGGGTATGCTTGCCACTGAACCTTCTCCATAAAACGCGAACAGACTAACGGCTAACGGCTAACGGAGACAATCATGAACGAAACGGCTTCATTGCTTAAGCGAAGACACCTTTTGTGGCTAGTACTCAGCCTCTCCTTTTTATGGTCTCAAGTATCTGTAGCAGGCATAGGTATGATTGATTTTATACAACCGAACGAACACAAGAATTGGACAGCGACCAACGACGATGTAATGGGTGGCATCTCAACGGGCGGGCTCATTTATCTTGATGATATGAGTCGATTTAGGGGCGAGCTATCGTTAGAAAACAATGGTGGTTTCAGTTCTGTAAAGCGCTCCATTGAATCACCAGCCCATGAAATAGATAGCGCAGAGCTAGTTTTCGTTGGTGATGGTCGCACCTACCAACTGAGGCTCACAACATCGAAAGATGGTAATCGAGTTCAATACAAACACGATTTCGTTACGATAAAGGGAGTGCGGCTTAACAAGGTGTTCCACTTCAATGATTTTCAAGCTGTGTTCAGAGGTCGGCTACTGAGCGATGCGCCGGAACTTAAGGCACGAGACATCAAACAAATCGGTTTTTTGATTGCGGACAAAGAGCCCTCGCCTTTTGAGCTAGACCTAATACAGCTTCACTTCAGAACATCGAAACCTATCACATCACCAGAAGCTGACTAAACTGACTAAACTGAAAACAAACAAAAGCCCCTGAAACCTTTTGACTAGCAATCAGATATCAGGGGCTTCTTCTATTTAAACCGTCAACAATTCAAAACAACGGCGGATTAAAACATCAGCAATTAGTATTTGATGGCTGTTTTACCAATCGAGGCACTGCTTTCAATACGTTGGTGTGCATCTTTAAGTGTTTCCACACTAAAGCCATTTAGGGTCGAGGTTAGCGTCGATTTAATACGGCCCGCATCAATCAGATTCGCGGCTTGGAATAGGATGTCTTGCTGCTTCTGGATATCTTCGGTGTTAAACAATGAACGCGTGAACATCAGCTCCCAAACAAAGCCTGCTGATTTTCCTTGCAGCGCTGATAAGTCAATGCCACCATCAAATTCAACAATCGAACTGATCATGCCTTGCGGTGCGATCAACTCAACCATCGCATCCCAGTGCCCTTTTGTATCAGCAACATTGAAAATGTAGTCAACATGTTGAATGCCTTGCTCTCGCACTGACTCAACAAGGTTACGGTGGTTCACCACATAATCCGCCCCCATATCCCTTACCCATTGTTCCGTTTCAGGTCTTGAAGCTGTTGTGATAACATTTAGGTTGGTCAGTTGCTTAGCCAGTTGAATCGTAATTGAACCAACGCCGCCCGCTCCACCAATGATCAGGATAGACTTTTTCTCTTCAGGACGAACACGTAGGCGGTCAAACAACGCTTCCCATGCCGTAAGCGTCGCTAGTGGCATAACGGCTGCAGCTTCATCAGAAAGGCTCTTAGGCGCTTTAGCGGTAATACGGTAGTCCACAGCTTGGTATTCTGCGTTAGCACCCATGCGTGTTACGTCACCCGCATAGTACACACGGTCACCGACTTCGAAGCCTTCAACGTCAGCACCTTTGCCAACAACTTCACCGACTGCGTCATAGCCCAACACTTTTGGTTGTTCGAGTGTTTTGTCTTTGGCACTACGAATACGAATTTTTGCGTCAGCAGGGTTAATAGAAGTCGCGCTCACTTTTACCAGCAAGTCATTATTTTTTAGTTCGGGAAGACTCGTTTCAAACTCAAATAAACTGTCTTGTTCTGTAATCGCAAGTGATTGAGTAAATCCGATTGCTTTCATTGTTAATGGTAATGACATGATACTTCTCCTTAAATTCTATAATTGAATCTTAGAGAATTCTCGCTTTAGATAAACAGCCTAATATTTGAATTATTATCAAATGATTTTTGATAATAAGATGTATATGCGCAGGAAAAATACTAAGATTAGCAATTTGAAAATGCCTAATTTATGGGTAACCGAACAACCGATTCAAGGTTCAGAACAGGGAAACGAAATGCTTCTTGAAGACTTACAGGTCATTTTGAAAGTGGCGGAGTTTCGCAGTATCACCGCTGCAGCCACCAACCTCGATATGCGTACTGCCACAGCAAGTGCAGCGGTAAAACGTGTTGAAGCGGCACTCGGTGCGGAGTTATTTGTAAGAACCACGCGCCACCTAAGGCTCTCTTCAGCTGGCGAGCGTTATTTACCGGAATGCGAACAAGCCTTAAAGATGTTGGAGCAAGCGAAGCTCAACATGCGCGAAGAGCTTGGTATTCTTGACGGTGAAATTCGCATAGCGCTTTCATCGGATCTAGGACGCAACCTAATCACACCTTGGTTAGATGAGTTCTTGCTTGAATACCCAAAGGCGACGCTTCGCACTAGCATCAGCGATAGCAATATCGACTTCTACCGAGATTCCGTCGATATGGCGCTGCGTTACGGCTCCCCGACCGATGCCAATATGTATGGTTTTAAGATATGCGATGTGCCGAGGATATTGTGTGCGGCTCCTGACTACTTGGCTGAAATGGGAACACCAAAACACCCGAGTGACTTAGCGCAGCACAATGGTTTGCTTTACCAACTCCATGACATGTTGCAAGACGAGTGGGTGTTTAACGATGGTACTCAAGATCATAAAGTGAAACTAAAAGGAAATCGCGCTTCGAACGACGCAGACCTTGTAAGACGTTGGTGTATCGCGGGTAAAGGAGTGGCAATAAAATCTTGTTTAGACATGTCACCTCATCTGCTTTCAGGCGAAGTGGTTAAAGTTATGCCTGAGTTTAAGCCGACCCCTACCGAGCTGTGGTTAGTGTGTCCAAGTCGTCAATCCATCACCCCGACTGTGCGTCTACTGAGAGATTTATTCAGAGAGAAGACCGCTGAGATCCTTTCGCAACTGAGCAAACAAGGCATCATAGAAAGCACAACATCTTAAGATTGAATGCCGCTTAAAGATAAGAAACAGAGAGACAAAAAAGGCGTTAGCGAACTCAATTCGCTAACGCCTTTCATCATTAGAACATCATAGCTTCATGATGAACCTTAATAAGAGTACTTAGCTTAATACTCTTAATACAAGAGCTTAGTTTGACTCGTCTTCAACATCGCAGTCTGCACAGCACTGAAGAGCAATCTCATGTTCGAAGGTGATAGTGTCTTTACCATCTTCTACTAGCTCTGCGATTTCGTCTGCCACTTCTTTTTCATCATCCGCTTCGATTCCGCTTTCTAATTCTTCTTCTGAATAACCAAAGAAGTTAAGCAGTAAGTACTCGCGAGCTTCTTCTGTCGTGCAAACCACGTCTGCAGAAAGATCAGGAGTAACCTCGCCTTGTGCAAGTGTCGCTGTCACTTGTGCGATAGCATCGTCTTTCATCGCAGGCGTTAACCAACCAAGATCAGTACTTACTGTCGTTTTTTTACAGTCGAAGCAAGGCAGTTGGTGAAAGTAGTATTGAAAGGTAGTCATAGGTAAATTCTTCTTTAAATGTTGTATAGCGAGATTATGCGCGTTTTGTAGCAAAATACTATCTCAATCACAACCTGAAACCGCTTCATGCTGAGTATTTTTACCAGCGCCGCGCAAGCTGATGTGATCATCCTATAAAAGCGCTGTTTTACCCATGCTTACTCACCTTTACGCTTGTTTACATTTGTACGGGTAATATATGCCTTATCAGATAACAAGCGTGGCACCTCACAAATATTTGGGTCATTGCTTAGCTTCATCGCTCCAACTATTAGCTATGAGTTCACGGCTTACTTAACTACTTAGCTACTTAGCTACTTAGCTCGGATTTGTTTGAAGTAGCTTTGTTTTCAATTAACTTACTTGCACTTCGCTTATTTTGAACCACGCTTATTTAAATCAGCCCTTCTCGGATACCCAATCAATGCTCATCACAAAATATCAAGCCCTTGCCCTTTCATCAGTTGCTTTGCTCGTTTTAGGTTGCTCTCCATCATCAGATACACCCTCGGTCAGTAACATCAGTGATTACCATGGCTCAGCGAGTATTACTCAAGGGTTGGCGAACACCGTTGAATCGAATCTCTTTGAGTGTGCAAATGGACGTAGCCGAGTGGCGGGCGTCGGGGAAATTACGGACTCAGAAGGAAAGGTTTGGACGGTTCCAGCCAAGAACAACTTTTCGACAGGGCCGAAAGCCTTTGATCTTTATGAAGAGTGCTCAAACACCACGCCAAGCAGCCTAGCCGAAGTCGATCAAAGCTCTGTACCTGTAGCGATAGTGGATCAAGACGGTGAGGAAATAACAGGTTATATTTTTGCCGATAACTATTTCGAACTTTATATCAACGGCAAGTTAATCGCGGTAGACACCGTTCCTTTCACACCGTTTAACTCAAACATCGTCAAATTTAAGGTGAAGAAGCCTTACACGATTGCGGTGAAAGTGATTGATTGGGAAGAAAACCTAGGTCTTGGCAGCGAAGATAACCGCGGAAAGGCATACCACGCTGGTGATGGTGGCTTTATCGCGAGCTTTAGTGACGGAACCGTGACAGGACCAGACTGGCAAGCACAAACCTTTTATACCTCACCGATTTATGACCTGACTTGTTTGAGTGAAGTGGACGGGAAGCGTCTTTCTGAAAGTTGCACCACGGAAGGAACTGACCACGGTCAAGATGCCTACGCCGCTCATTGGGAAACACCAACCAACTGGATGAACCAAGAGTTCGATTCAACATCTTGGCCTCAAGCATCGGTATATTCAGAAGACGATATTGGCGTGAACAATAAAAAAGCGTACATGAACTTTATCGAAAAATTCAGTGGTGCTGGCGCAAGCTTTATCTGGTCGACAAATGTCGTTCTCGATAATGAAGTGCTACTGAGATACGAAGTTAAGTAGCTTTATTCCTTTGTAAGCAAGCCCAGTCACAAGTATGACTGGGCTTACTACTCAAACAACTTGCTTGTGTTTCTAATTCACAGCGAACCTGATCATAATCTTGAGTCGTTTGATTACGGCAAAGTTTGCGAAGCCTCGCTTGATCCACGTGACCTAGCTTTGTAATTGTGTAACCAGCAACAAAACAACCCGATGCACAAACCCCAAAATGCACTGCCGATCCCCAGTAAATTGGTGCCAGAAGCAGTGAATAAGAAAGTAAGCAGTGCAGGCTCTCGATAGTGGGTGTCTGCCATCGAAACAGCTAAACAATTCATCAAGGTCGGCATCACCGCTAAGCCAGCAACCGCAATGACAATCTCGGAGGGCACAGCGCTAAACAGCGACACAAATGACATCCCCATCACGCCAGCTAACAAGTAAAACCCGCCCATACAGATCCCCGCCATGTAACGTGTCTTTGGATTACTATCCGCATTCGGGCCCATGCAAATAGCGCCCGTAATCGCAGCAAGGTTATACGCAAAGCCACCAAACGGCGCGAAGATCAAACCTGTCACCCCGGTGGTGGTAATGATCTTCGATGAATCGACTTGGTATCCATTCGCTTTTAGAACCGCAAATCCCGGTAAGTTCTGTGAAGCCATCGTCACTATAAACAGTGGGATACCGACACTGAACAACGAAAAGAACTCAAAATCGGGCGTGATGAACACTGGGGTCGTTAATCCCATAGTCACCTGACTAACATCGAGTTTGCCAAAACCCACACACATAACCAGTGCGATAATGAAAATGCTTGGGATCAGTAAATTTCCTAACCGCGCTTTCGCCAGAATAAATACAGCGAGCATGACCGCTACGACTTGTGCCTCTTCCATTAGCGACGTGAACAAACCCAAACCGAATTGCAATAGAATCCCCGCGAGCATCGCAGAGGCAATCGATGTTGGGATCTGTTTTAGGACTTTCTCAAATATCCCCGCCAATCCAACTAACGTGATCAACATCGAACTGAACAAAAACACGGCCACAGCCTGATTCATTGTCAGCCCTTCAAGAGATGTGATTAACAACGCCGCTCCAGGCGTCGACCACGCTGTAACCACAGGCTTCTTGTAATGAAACGAAAGCAGTATTGTGGTTACGCCCATGCCAATTCCCAACGCCCAAAACCATGACGCCACTTGCTCTTCAGTTGCTCCAGCACTCATTGCCGCTTGGAAAATAATCGCCGCAGCGCTCGCATAACCAATGAAAACAGCGATAAAGCCGGTACTGACGTGAGAAAATTTTAGCTTAGTCATGTTAATCTCTTCCTGCGTGCGTTATAACGTCCATAGAACAAACCCAGCACTGTGCGTTATAACGCACAACTTATTTGTAAAAACTTGTAGAGAAAATATGCAAACAGAAATTAAAGTTGGCGTTAACTTGAAACGCCTTCGCCAAGAAAAAGGCTGGAGCTTAGACAAAACAGCGAAAGAAACTGGCGTGAGCAAAGCAATGCTAGGACAAATTGAACGTGGAGAATCCAGCCCGACAGTCGCTAAGCTTTGGCAGATAGCTTCTGGGTTCGAGGTGTCACTTTCGAATTTTATCGCGGCTAGCCCAAACAGTGAACTGACGAGTTTATTCAGAGATGCAAACGAACTAAGACATGAGGAATACAACATTGGCTTTTTCGTCAGTTTGTTGTTTCCTTTTGAGGAAGCACTAGGATTTGAAATATTCGAACTCACCCTAGCACCCGATTACCAGCATGAATCCGCCCCACATAACGCAGGCGTCACTGAGCACATCTTATGCATTTCAGGAGAGATGGCCGTGATGTTTGATGATGAGTGGCATACGTTACGCGCAGGACAAGCCGTTCGCTTCAATGCCAACCAGACCCATGCCTACAAAAATATCGGTGAAGGAAACGCCGTATTTCATAATGTGATTCACTACCCTAATAACAAGCAATAGTGCCGGATTTGGTGCTAACGGATGTTTAGCTCTAACCGGATGTTCAGCGCTAACGAAAGAGCTGGCAGACCACTGGCTGTTACTAACTTAAAGCGACTATACGTTGACGACCATACTGCCATCTTCGGCTTGATAACGAGCCCATAGTTGAGAGAGGTTTTCTTTATTAAGCTGTATCTCTTTTTCTTTCAGAAACGTTTCGTTGTGCTGCTTCGAATACGAGCGCTCAGCAAGGTCACAGCTAAATGTAACGATGGTTTTCCCTTTCCCCATTCTAGCCGCAGCGTATAGCGCACCTGCTACGTTCAACGACGAACTGCTTCCTAGAAGAATACCGTCATGTTCCGCAACAAGGCGGGATATCGTCACCAAATCCTGATCGGGAAGCGTGATTGCACGATTGATTTTTGCCTGCCTGAAATTTTCAACCGTTCGCATGATCCCTATGCCTTCCGTGAACGAACTTCCCGTTGATTGATAGTGTCCATTACGTAGAAACGAATAAATGCCGGACCCATTTGGGTCAACTAACCAAGTTTCGAGATTGGGTTGCTACTCAGATAGATAGTGTGAGTTTCCGGCAATGGTTCCACCCGTCCCCACCACTGAAACTAGAGCATCAATATTCCCCTGTGTTTGCTGCCAGATCTCAGGTCCAGTATTTAAATAGTGCGCTCGATAATTACTGAGATTTTCAAACTGATCTGCCCACCAATAACTCTCATTTTCGACACCAATCCGCTTAGCCGTGTGGTAAAATGTTTCTAAAAGAGAAAAAACCGGTGACCTCGTTGATGTAACTGAAATGACCAAATTAACCAACTTATTTCAAGACAGTATCGAAGGTCGGTTTCAAGCAGGCGAAGAACAGCAAGACCCTGAGATGTTTAAAAAGTCCGAACTGATGTTTATGTCAGGGGAAGAGTTACCTCGATGCTGGACAGATCCAAACTACCGCTCAGGGACTAAATAACCTTAGCGCTTCCAGAGCACCCGATGAGTCGCAATTTAAGCTCTGTTCTAAAACTGTTTCACGATCGCCTTGTAGGCTATCCCCCTGTTAAAACATTCAGACGCATCTTTACTAGACACAAAAAGCGAGCCACTTGGGCTCGCTTTTGATTGTCTTTTTCTTGCTTAGACTTCAGTTCAGATTACAGAAGTTCTACCGACTGTTGAGCAATCACGAATTCTTCGTTGGTTGGCAAGCTATTATAATCGCACCTATTAACACGGGTTTGGACAAAAGTCAGTTAGGGTCGATGCTCTAAATAACCCTCTATTCATTACTTGATGTATTCTGACCGAACCAATCCCCCCACTAAAGTGTAAGTCAATGATAAACCCCCTATGTCATCACCGCTCTAACCATCACAAGGGATCAGATCGCAGAACTCCGAAAAGGTTCAACTGATTTAGGCAACAACGCCATGTTCACTCTAACGACTTGAGTTTCCGTCAAAATCATCAGATTTTTCTTTGAAGGGAGTATATATTGATGCGACTGAATGCATTGTGAGGAGAATAATATGTCAGTTCTGGATTATCAAGATGCTTCGAAAGAAGAGCTTCAAGAACTAGAAAACGAAAGGCTTGAGCTACTGAACGACTTTAAAGAGCAGTTGGCAGTGTTCTGTGATTACCTAAAGGTTGACTTAGACCAGCAAGCGACCTTGAAATCACTAGACACCGCAACAGCACTCACGCTTTCCTCTCCACGTTATATTCCTGCACAAAAGGGAATTTTAAAAATCTCAGCTCAAGGCTATTTAAGTATAAAATTGGTTGAGAAAGTCAAATCAACCACTACAGACATTGTTAAGGCGCTAGCCAAAAAAATTGCAGACTCTTCCCCAAAACTGCCATGCAATGACATTGCACTTAAAGGTTCCGTTGATTCCATCGCCGCAAAGCTGACTCAACGCTACTTGTTTGGCCATAGACGCTTTTATGACGTTGAACCAATTCCAGAAGTCCCAACATTGAGGAACGACGACTTAAGAGCTTTATGTGAACGTCACCTTCTCGATCGAGTAAAGGAGCGTTATACGTCTCACTACCACCGCTATAGATTATGGGACGGAAGAGCCATCGATTTATTTTCTAGCTACCTGTTTAATGTCAAAAGTGAAGAGCATAGTTTCTTTGATTCTAAGAACTTAATTCATCTTCTGAATAACACCCCTGCGCCAATCAAAAAAGAATGGTTTAAAGATGAATGCATCGAATGTTGGGAAGCGCTTTATGCAGATGGCCCACGTTATGCGTATACCGAGCTTGCCTACCCTGATGAGAGTGGTGTCATTTTTGAAGAATACGTACCACTAGACATGGTAAGTGAAGATGTATGGGATTCGCTTTATGAGCGCTATAAAAACAAACTGAAAGAACATGTCGAGTTCGCCCAATAACTCTTGTGTGTCTTACCTCTAATCAAAATTAAGCAAATAATTGTCAATAAAAGGAACAAAGAAAAAATGACCGCGACAATTTCAGTCAGCAAAAGTGCGATATTTGAGCTAATCATGGCTGGTTTAGAAGCTTATGCTGTAAAACATCAGGGCAGCAAGAGTATTTCTGTAGAAACCGCCGCTCACCTTTGGGGGTACGTGAACAAAACACATCCATTTAAATGTACGATAAATCATGTCTCTGTAGAGACGTCTGCAAAGCGAAAGCGCTCTTCAGTTGAATTTAGCTCTGAATCTCTTTTGATTAAAAAAGACATCGCGAAAGTGTTCGGAGACCAGTATCAATATATAGGAACCGCTCATTCTCACCCTTATTTGCGGGAAGAAAACATCGATGCCGCAAGAATTAGAAAAGACAAGTTGTATGAATTATCTGATGCTGATCATAAATGTGAGATTGGATATCCCGAAATTGAAGTGACTGGTAAATCGTACAGTGTAGCTTTGGTACTAACGGTTCATTCGATGCTTAAGGCTGATGATAGAAAAGATGGAACAAGCTTCGGAGAACCACTTATCGAGTTTTCTCTCGGCAATATCAAATTCTGGCTGTATGGCCGAGTTTTTGAGCATAAATCGAAGTCATCTTTGAGCGACGAGGAACGTCATTCTT
Source organism: Vibrio sp. 10N.261.51.C6 (assembly GCF_041471785.1). NCBI lineage: Bacteria > Pseudomonadati > Pseudomonadota > Gammaproteobacteria > Vibrionales > Vibrionaceae > Vibrio > Vibrio sp. 10N.261.51.C6. Next base: position 111,203 of record NZ_JBFRPB010000012.1, read on the forward strand.
ATGAACGTTATAAGTTGGCCCTAAGTAATGTTCCCAACGATAAAATAGTTCCTGTGCCTCTAGAGACTGTGTTAGAAAGTGGTGTTTTTATAGATACATTGTGCAAAGACTTTGGCAGATTGAGGTTTTTAGATAATGAATCAGAATATGATTTAGCCACTGTTGCAGAGCGTAGATGGGGATAACGTTTCTGGCGTAGTCTCAGCTTACGCTTGTTTTGTTAGCGGCACTGGTTCAAGTGCTGCTATATGGTCTAAGATGTTTCACACTCTAAGTTAGTAGTTCTAAGGCGCTTTTGTCCCAAAGCATGGCGGCATAACACATCTCTGGACAGAAATCATTTAGACTATTTACTTAAATCGGGAGTCACCGGATTAGTTCAGGGGCTCTTCTCCGCTTAGATGAGCTTGATTTCTGGGTAAATGGTAGAGTGAGTTTCTAGGATTGAGGTTTGTCTAATCTTCAATTTAAAGTAATCAGTATCCCTTACTCCTCGGGCTCGCCGTCTAAGAAGACCTATCGATACATTCCCTGCTTCCACTCGGGCATTCGTCAGCTTATATTTTGCATAATTGCAGATCCCAACTCTTCTCTCCCAAAGCGCGTCTGCGAAGTTGATGAGAGATAAGATCCTCGTCTTTTTAGCAAGCTGGCACCACGCATCAAGAGCTGCGATCATCAGGTCAAAATTACGTTCATCCCATAAGGCTTGAAGCTGCTCTTTGAGCATATAAATCGTACAAAGAGTCTTATTGCTTTCAAGTAAATCATCTAGCCTATCTGACTGCTTATCGCTTAATTTCGGCGCATTTTTGAGGAGTAAAAATAGCGTCCCTTTAAGCATTTTCTTCTCGTCATGTGTTCCTTTCCTAAACGCTTTATTACGCTCTTTCCTTATCAGAAGAGAGTAGTTCTGCATAACGTGAAACCGGTCAAAAACGATGTCTGCATTCGGAAGAGCGTTTCTCACTGCTGATTGGTAAGATTGCCCCATATCCATTGATACCGCTTGGATGCCGTCTCTCGTTTGCGGTGATAATTGTTCAAAAAAGTTGATGAGTACGTTTGAAGTCCGCCCATGGTCAACCCAAATAAGTTGTCCTGAAACGAGATCATAAACGACGGTCATATAGTCATGGCCTTTAGCCCTGGCGACTTCATCAACGCCAATATGAACAAGGTTGGTCAACCTCTTAGGCTCTAAAGCAGGCAAGGTAGATAACAGAAATGCTTTATCGATATTTTTCACGGTTTCCCAGCGTATGTCTAAATGCTTAGACACTGCGTGGATGCTCATATAGCGGCATAGTCCACTAATAAAGTGACAGAATCTCTTGGTATAACGACTCCCCTTATCAACAAAATCAGTCGCTTCAACCAACCTTCGGCCGAGCCTATCTCTTGTCTGAGCCAATTCAATTTCTATAACGCAAGGGCGACCACTGACAGGTAAATCCGACAGGCGACGGTGAACATAGTGGTCGACTGTGCGCGGTGCTCCAATCTCAGGGTCAACAACTTTACAGCGTCTATCTCGCTTGCATTTGACGAGTACTGAATGAGAGCTTTCTTCGAGCGTTACAGACTGTACGGATTGGCCTTTAAAGTTAAATAGAGCGGAAGATAATAACGACAAACTACAATACTGAGATATAAGGTGGGAAGCGATTATAAATCAATGTGTTACCGGTTTTATTGTTAATTTATAGACTCATCTAAGCGGAGAAGAGCCGTTCAGGTATCTAAAACTCCAAGGTCTCACCATCAGCAGGAATAAGGACTTTATCTGACAAACCGTTTTTATCAATTGCTTCTTTAAGAATTGGTCGAGTCACTGCACAGTGATTGAGTGCCTCCATATGGTTCGCAACCACCTTATTAGGGGAAAGGCGAATAAACTCCATGACCTCATCAATAGACATCAATAACGGTTGACCAACGTCCATACGAGCACGACCTGCCGCGACTACGGTGATATCAGGTTTCAACTCAGTCAACGCTCGTTTTACATCATCGGTTAGAACTGTATCACCGCTAATGTAAATAGAAGGCTCATTGGGGAGCTCCAAGAAAAATCCAACACCATTAGCCATTACCTTGTGAATCCATCCATGGCCGTGCAAAGCCGGAACCGCGGTGAGCTTTCCGTCTAGAAAGTCGATAGTTTGCCAGTCTTCAATTCCCCAATTTACCGTTAAGTCATATTTTTCTAGGTAAGCCTTATCTTTGGCTGGTGTCGCAACTGGGATATTACGACTTGTTAAAAACGTCTCACCTGCCGGATCTAGGTGATCTCCATGTTGTAATGCCTTGATACCAAGTGTTTGACTGTGAGTAATTAAGGTATGAGTAACCTTGTTTAGTAGCTCATCGGCATTACTTGGCATCTCAACCGTTGGATTTTTCGCGGCCTTAGCCTTAATGACTGAAAACGGAGGCATAGAGCCTTTTTTCCCCAACATAGGATCAATAAGGATAAATTTTTCGCCAGATTCAATAATAAATGTTGCGCTACGTAGGTGGTGGATCTTCATAATGCCTCTCTAAACTCACTAACAAGCCATGTTCTCTATGAGATTTAGTATGCTTCTTTCTAGTTTCTTGTGATACTGTCTTGAAAGTCAACATTCGCGCAAATCGAGACACTTGTGAACAAATCAACCGAGCTAATTAAAATTACGATGGTAGCCTTTGAAGGCATCAGTGCTTTTCATCTCTCTGTGCCTTGTCTGGTGTTTCAAGATATCTTTTTCGGTCAGCCGGTTCGGTTTGACTTGAGGATCTGTTGCGAAAACAGCTTGCAGTTTGAAACAAGCTCTGGATTTGGTGTGGTGATCGATAGAGATTTGAGCGCTATTAAAGAGGCGGATATTGTGATTGTTCCAAGCTGGCCAAATGACCTGCCAGAGCCAAGTGAGCGACTTATAGAGGCGCTAATAGAGCATCATGGGAAAGGTAAGCTACTAGTAGGACTCTGCCTCGGGTCTTATGTACTTGCATGTGCTGGCGTTCTCGATGGAAAACGTGCCACAAGCCATTGGGCGTTTTCCGAACAATTTCAGCAGCAATTTCCTAAGGTGAATTTTGACCCAAACCCTCTATTTGTTGAACATGAGACTATCATTACCTCTGCTGGAGTAGCTGCTTCACTCGATTGTTGTCTACATATAGTGCGCCGTTTGTGTGGTAGTGAGCTTGCGAATGATCTCGCACGTAAGATGGTGACTGCGCCATCTCGTACTGGTGGACAGCAGCAATACATACCAGCACCAGTCAACATAAAACCTCTTACAGAGACAAGTATTAGCCTTGTGATTGAGCTGGTGGAGCAGAGCCTTAATCAGTGTCACTCACTAGATGAAGTCGCTGAGCGCTGTGCGATGAGTAAACGTACCTTCACACGCCAGTTTAAATCCACCTATGGCTGTACATTTGGTGAATGGCTGCAAAACCGACGTTTGGTGCTTAGCCAACGTCTATTAGAAACCACGAAACTATCGATACCTCAAGTTGCAGAGCAAGCGGGTTTTGGCTCTGACAGTGTATTCAGAAAGCACTTTAAATCGGCTTTTCATGTATCGCCGATTCAGTGGCGCACTACATTCAAGCAATAGTCTTAATTTCATTGAGGGCGATGGGGCTAGATCGTCGCATCTATTACTTTTTGTATCTGAAACCTTGCAAGTTCAATTCTAGGCGTTTTTGGGGCATCACAAGCCAGCCCTAACATCACTAGTTTGAAGCTACAAAATGATTTGCCGAAATCAATAGAATGAGTTTTGACTATCTCGCTATAAGGCCACTTAGCGATGGTCTATCCAACATATGAGCACAAAAAAAGCGAGCACTAAGCTCGCTTTTAACCATCTGTTTTTAAAGTAAATTACAGTAGTTCTACCGACTGTTGAGCAATCACGAATTCTTCGTTGGTTGGATTGCTATTAGTATCGTATCTGCTAGTAAGAGTGTGGTCAAAATTATTTAGACCACAATTTTAAACGACGTTGCAAAGATGAGTCTTACTCAATATCAGCAATTAGAACAACTATCCAAGCAAAGTGTAGGAAGTAAGCGCTATGTGACTCCCAGCAAAAGGATAAATTGCGCAGTCTAACTCAATGTAATCACGGTTTTTCGTTTTGTGGTTTCACTGTGTTTCAACGCATCAAGCATCTGCTCGAATTTAAAAGTGACAGGAATACTAACTTCAACACTCCCATTTTCAATACGCTCAAGCAGCGCTTCACCATTTTGCATTAATGTATGCCAATCATCTTTATCACCAAAATTATGTAACGCTCCAAGGGCTATTTCGTGGTAAGAAATAGTGCGCGTAAATGGAGGGTCAATGGGTTTAGCAATACGATCTTGAATGCAGACAATATGTCCATTCGCTCTTAACAGCGGCACTAAATGGGCGGCATTTTCCCCACTCACCGCATCAAAAATGGCGAAGTATTTCATGTCGATTTGAGATTGCTCCCGATAAACTTGGCGAATACCTAAGCTTTTGGCTCGCTCTTCGCTCAGACTCGCGGAGACAACATCAACGATATAACCCGCTCTGACAAGGATCTGGGATAACAAATTATTCACCGCGCCAAAACCAACGACAAGCACTTCTCTTTGTTGGGTTAATGGAATTTTTTCAAATGCTTGCCACGCAGTTAGCATCGGACAAGGCAGTGCCGCGGCAAGTTCAAAAGATAGGCTCTCAGGTAGTGTCATCACTCGCTCAACGTTCAAAACAGTATATTTAGCGAAGCTACCATGGCGATTTAGTGAACCATGATATGCCACTCGACGGCCAATTAGACTGGGATCAACTTTAGAACCTACTTGTACGACGACGCCTGCACCATCAACACCTGGAACATGGCCATTCGGCCAATTTAAAGGATTGGCTTTAATAAATTTCCAATCCACAGGGTTAATACCAATCGCTTTGTTTTGTACTAAGATTTCGCTGTCATCTAAAGCTGCTCTTTCAGCCTTACCTAAAACAAGACTGTGTTTCTCAGTTTGATATTGCCAAATTCGATAGGGTTCCATATCACTTCCACTCGCTTAATGAAAAGGTAAGGCACCAAAGAGTTATCGTCCTTGGTACCTGGTGTATTAGGCTTGATAAGTTGGATAATCGACGTAGCCTTCGGCTCCGCCCCCATACAAGGTCAACCTAGCATCGGCATCAAACTCGGCCAATGGTAAATCATGAGCAAATCGGGCGACCAAATCAGGGTTCGTTACAAACGGAGTACCAAAGGCAACGAAATCAGCATACTGCTTATCTAGCAACTGTTGGGCAGATTGCTTGGTCAACTTTCCTGCAACCATGATTGGATTAGAGTATATTCGGCGTACTTGCTGGCGAAACTCTTCAGGCACCTCTACATAGCGTGATATGTTTTCTGAAAAATGCACATACGCAAGGTTCATCAGTTGTAGTTTTTCCAGCAATGCTAACGTTAGCGGAACAATTTCAACATCATCCCCAGCAAAACCCTCTCCGATATGAGGAGACAGACGAACCGCAACTCTTTCCCCACCAATTTCGTCGGTAAGTGCTTGCAACGTATCAACCAAAAAGCGCATGCGATTCTCTTGGCTGCCACCATATTGATCACTTCTTTGGTTGCTTTCTAAGCGTAAAAAGGTATCAAACAAGTAACCATGCGCAGCATGAATTTCCACGCCATCAAAACCAGCTTCAATGGCGTTTTTGCCCGCTTGTACAAAATCCGCAATCGTGCTCTTAATGTCTTGCAGCGTCATCTCCCGTGGCGTTTCAGTTTCAATCATCCCAAAGCCACCTTCAGCTAGTGGGCCAAATACTTGATCTGGGATTTTAATCGCTGATGGGGCTAACGGCTTAGTACCTGAAATATCAGAATGACTGCGTCGCCCCACATGCCAAAGTTGAGTAAATATTTTCCCGCCATCTTGATGCACAGCTTGGGTGGTTTTTTTCCAGCCTTCGATGTGCTCTGGGGTATAAATGCCCGGAGTCATCGAATAACCTCGTGCAGCCGCTGAGATCGGGGTGCCCTCTGATACAATGAGTCCAGCACTGGCACGCTGACGGTAGTAGGTTGCCATCATCTCGTTTGGTACATCACCAGGTTGAGACGTGCGTGAACGAGTCATCGGCGCCATCGCGATACGGTTTCTAGTCTCAAGTCCGTGACCTTTAAATACCTTAAACATACTTACCCCCTTAAGCTTTATACGTTGGATAATCAATCAGACCTTTCTCACCACCACCAAACAAGGTGTTTGGATCATGCTCTGCCAATGGGTAGCCGTGAAGTAGACGTTCAGGAAGATCGGGATTCGCCACAAAAGGTCGACCAAAGCCGATCATATCAGCCAGTCCGTCATCAATAGCTTGCTTTGCTTTTTCCGCATTATAACGACCTGCGTAGATCAGCACGCCTTGAAAAGCATTGCGCATTGCACGTTTGAATGAGACGGGTGTATCTGGTGCATCATCCCAATCGACTTCAGCAATATGTAGGTACACGATATGATGTCTATTGAGTAACGCTGCGGCAGCGGTATAAGTCTCAATAGGGTTAGCATCAACAGTACCATTGAGGGTTGTTAAAGGTGCCAAGCGCACACCAACGCGATCAGCGCCAATGGCATCGACCATTGCAGTAACAACTTCATCAAGAAAACGAAGACGGTTTTCAAGACATCCACCGTACTCATCAGTGCGATCATTCGCTTCTGAATCAATAAATTGGTTAATTAAATAACCATTAGCGGCATGCAGTTCAATGCCATCAAAGCCTGCCTCAATGGCATTCAATGCGGCTTGACGGTAATCTTCGATCACTTGCTGAATATCGGCTTTTGTCATCGCTCTAGGCTGAACGACGTCAACAAAACCAGGTTCATCACTGCCATTATCAACGAATACTTTTACGTTTTCCGCTTTTAATGCGGAGGAAGAAATCGGTTGCTTACCACCGATGTTATCTGGGTGAGTGACTCTTCCCACATGCCAAAGCTGCGCGAAAATAGCGCCTTGTTTGGCATGCACAGCGTCTGTCACTTTACGCCAACCAGCAATCTGCTCAGGTGTGTAAATACCTGGGGTCCATGCATAGCCTTTTGCCGTCGCTGAAATTTGCGTACCTTCAGACACAATCAATCCTGCACTGGCACGCTGAGCGTAATAGGTTGCCATCATGTCATTTGCGACATCACCAGGCTGACTGGCTCTTGAACGCGTCATCGGTGGCATGACAATGCGGTTTTTGAGTGTGAGTCCACCCAATGTGAATGGTTTAAATAGTGATAGTGACATAGTTGAGCCCTCTTCATTTGATAAGGGCATACTAGCAAATGAGTCACCAATCATTTATAGCAATAAAGGCAAATAATATTTGTTATAAATGCAACAATTGTTCGATGAAGAAGAAATTATTTTATATCGCACTCCCTATAAAGCATGGTCCAGTGTCTTGTGTTATGGGACATTAACGAATATTTTTATCTAAAACGGGTTATAGGCACATTCACTTATCATTGTTGCTAAGGAGAAATATGAATATTAAGGGTAAAAACATTCAGTCGTTAGAGCGCGGTTTCTTGATTTTAGAAACACTCTCTTTCGCAGAATCGCCACTGTCTCTGCAAGATATTACCCAATCAGTCAAATTAGCGAAAACAACTGTACATGGACTGCTCGCAACTTTAGTTAAACTAGGGTATGTAGAACGCACCAAACAAACATACCAACTCGGGTTAAGGCTGAGAGAGTTATCTAAGCCATTAGAGCAGCGAGACGAATTTATTCGTCGCCATTTTTACTCATTTCTAAAGAAAATGGCGCAGCTTTCCAATAACACAGCTTATCTCGCAATCCAAAGTGGGGCTGATGAGTACCTTTATATCGATGCAATAGAAAAAGATAATCCCTTGACGATACGCAGCCCAAGAGGACGCCGAGAAAGTTTAATTGAGTCTGCCATTGGTAAAATATTTGTTTCTTTTAACCCTCAACTGAAAAGAGTACTAAGAATTCAAGGTGTGTTAACACCATCGTTAGAGATGGAAATTGAGCAGATCTCCCAACAAGGATTTTCATTGGATTTAGAACAAGCAGAGCCTGGGCTGCACTGTTTGGCTATTCCTCTTTATATGAACGGTGATCTTGTCGCTGTTGCGGGTTTAAGTGGTGCTGCTGATGAACTCACTGAGGCAAAATTGCGTCATTTCGCTCAAGTATTTCTGAAGTAATTCGACATTATCGAATCTTATTTACTTTTCCCACGGTTCGCATGCCTCCTAGAATTTATCTAATTAAACTGATCCCGTCATTCACGATCATCATTAGGAGACACCTGTGATTTCTCTCAACTTAGCAAAACAGATCACCGCGATAGCTATACAACAAGCGAAACAACAAGAGTTTAACGTTTGTGTCAGTGTCGTTGATCAGGCTGGATTATTAGTCTATTTTGAACGCATGGATAATGCATTACTCGGCGCGATTGATGTGGCGATAAAAAAGGCCAGAACAGCGGCGCTTTTCCAAACCAATAGTGCTGAGCTTGGTGCGAACGCACAACCTGGAGGTGCGATTTATACACTTGAAGCTACGAATGGAGGACTTATTTCCTTTGGTGGTGGTGTGATCCTTCGTAACGAGCAAGGTAATGTCATTGGGGCTATCGGAGTTGCAGGAGCGACCGTTGAAGCCGATGAAGCCATTGCACAACTTGCAGTTCGTCAATAAGGAGATCCAGATGAAAACTGTAGTGATTACTGGCGCAGCTTCTGGCATGGGGTTAGCGGCTAGTAAGTTGTTTCTAGAAAAGCATTGGCGCGTTCTGATGATAGACACCAACGAGGAGCATGGGCAACAGCAATGTTTGAAACTTCAACGCCAAGGTTTTACTGAGGTGTATTTTCAACGGTGTGATATCACTCAAGCTGCACAGGTCTCACAGGTAGCCAAGTTTGTAATTGACAACTTTGGACGAGTTGACAGTGTGATCAACAATGCTGGAGTTTGGCGTGGTGGTGAACTACATCAAACAACAGAGACAGATTGGGACTTATTGTTTAATGTTGATGTGAAATCGATATTTTTGATGAGTAAGTACTTTGTGCCATACATGATTGCACAAGGTGGAGGGACTATTGTAAATACTGCTTCAGTATCAGGGCTGAATGGGGATCACCAGATGGCAGCCTACAATGCAGCAAAAGGAGCAGTTGTTAATTTAGTCCGAGCGATGGCACTCGATTATGGAAAATATAACATTAGAATAAACAATGTATGTCCAGCCGCTTGCGCTACTCCAATGTTTCTTGCCAACTCCAAAAAAGTGATTGACACGTTTAATCAGGCCAACCCTCTAGGCAGAATCTGCACGCCAGAGGAAGTCGCTGAAGCAATGTACTTCTTGGCCTCTGATGCATCAAGCTCATGCAATGGCATCAACCTACCTATTTCTGGTGGCTTAGAGCTGCATACTGGTCAACCGATACAATAAAATCGACAAAAAGCGAGGTCGGCAATGGCCTCGCTTGGAACTATTTACAGATCCAGTTTCGGCTTAATAAAATCAATAAAAGCGGAGATCCGCTTGGCCACAGAAGAAGTCTTATAATACACAGCGTTGACTTGTTCTCTTCGTGGATGACTGATTTTTTCGCTCTCCAACAGCGAGATTAAACGTCCTTCGGCAATATCTTTATTCACCATAAACCCTGATAGACATGCAATGCCATTTCCTGCCAACACAATTTGTCGAATGGTTTCGCCATTACTTGATGACATCAAAGCGTCTAGTTGGGTAAACCCTTTTAAAGGCCAGTCATTCAAAATTTTGGGGGCGACAAATCCAATGAGATTATGCTGAGCAAGATCGCTGCTTTTAGTGGGGAGCCCGCGTTTTGAGATATATTCTGGTGAAGCCACAATATACAAGGGGCTTCGACCCAGCGACCGAGCATGTAGCGTAGAATCGCTCAACGTACCAATCCGAATTGCTAAATCGGTTTTCTTTTCTAGTAAATCCACAATGCCTTCATTGGAGGTTATTTCTAGCTCAATATCGGGATAGGCTTGATTAAATGACTGCACCAATGGCACCAGTTGATGAAACACAAACGGACTAGCCGCGTCGACACGTAAACGGCCTTTGGGCAATTCCCCACGGGAAATAATATCTTCTTCCGCCTGCTGTAATTGCATTAATCCCACCCGCACAGAGTCAATGAACTGGCGTCCTTCATCGGTTAATTCAATACGTCTAGTGGTTCGGTTTAGAATAGTGACCCCAAGTTGACTCTCCACTTTACTGACCGCTCTGGATACTCGCGCGACTTGGATATCTAGGCTCTCTGCTGCCGCTGAAAAACCTCCGGTATCGACTACAGCTAGTAAAATGGCTAAATCATCAGATTTTGTTCGCATGCTATTTACCTCAACTTTATCCAATCGCTCATCAGCTTTATTGCATTTATAACAAATATCATTTGTAAAAACCTCTGTTTTTCACAAAACATCTTTAATGCAAAATGCCCCCCATCAATTAACAACGCGACGGCATAGCGACCAATACATCGGCTATTGCTGGTCATTTTCAAACAACAGAGAGTAAATATTATGCCTTTAGCACTTCTTGCATTGACGCTCAGCGCCTTTGCTATTGGAACAACGGAGTTTGTGATCGTGGGGCTACTCCCGACCATGGCCTCCGACCTAAATATATCACTGCCTTCAGCAGGCTTGCTGGTTAGCCTTTATGCACTTGGTGTTGCCATTGGCGCCCCGGTTTTAACGGCTTTAACAGGAAAGTGGAATCGTAAACACGTATTGATTACCGTCATGTCACTGTTTGTTGTCGGTAACTTAGTTGCATGGCAAGCACCTGGTTACAACACCCTTGTCGTTGCTCGCATTTTAACTGGTTTAGCCCATGGTGTGTTTTTCTCTATTGGCTCTACGATTGCCACAGGACTTGTACCCAAAGAAAAAGCCGCCAGCGCGATTGCGATTATGTTCACCGGATTGACCGTGGCATTAGTCACAGGCGTGCCGCTTGGGACATACATAGGTCAAACCTTTGGCTGGCAATCAACCTTCTTAGTTGTTGCGCTATTAGGTTTAATCGCATTAATTGGTAGTGCTTTCTTAGTACCAAATAACTTAAAACAACCTGCTGCAGCTAAGCTTTCCTCGCAGCTTAAGGTATTAACTCAACCTAGATTATTACTGGTTTATGCGATTACTGCACTGGGTTATGGCGGCACTTTTACAGCATTCACTTTCCTTGCTCCTATTTTGCAGCAAGAAACTGGCTTTAGTGCGAATGCAATTAGTTTAATTATGTTGGTTTATGGAGTCTCAGTTGCGATTGGTAATATTTGGGGCGGAAAAATGGCCGATAAAATGGGCCCAATAAAAGCCCTTAGCATTATTTTTACTGGTCTTGCAGCTGTGCTTATCGTGTTCAATTTTACCGCCGTTAACCCTATTGCCGCGGTAGCCACGATTTTAGTTTGGGGGGCATTTGCATTCGGTAATGTTCCAGGTTTACAAGTATATGTAGTGAAACTTGCTGAAAAATATACACCAGATGCAGTGGATGTTGCTTCCGGTTTAAACATTGCCGCCTTTAACGTTGGTATTGCACTTGGTTCATGGGGCGGAGGGATGGTTGTCGCTGAAGCAGGCTTAATGCATACACCTTGGGTAGGTGCAGTAGTTGTACTGATAGCGCTTGCTTTGACCCGCTTTAGTGGCCGTCTTGATAAGCGTGCAGAAAGTTAATGGTAAAAATGTATTAATGAAATAAACACGACTCTTACCCTTAGAGCTGGTCAATGCAGCAGCATTGGCCAGCTTTTCGCAACTTATATTGATTGGTATTAGACAAGATTGAAACTGATAAGAGGCACTCAATGAAAACCGTTTTTATTACTGGAGCTAATCGTGGCTTAGGATTAGAGCTTGCAAAGCAATATGCACAGCGACATTACAAGGTCATCGCTTGCTGTCGCGATATTGATTCAGCGCATGAGTTAACCCTGTTAGCACAACAGTATTCAACCATTCGCCCTTATGCTCTAGATGTTAGTCATGAAACAGATATTCTCGCTTTAACTGAGGTGTTTAAAGAGCAACCTATTGATGTACTTATTCATAATGCTGGGGTGAGTGGTGAAGGATGTGACAACTTAGGCAATATGGATCAGCAAAGATGGCTAGAGGTGTTAAAGGTCAATACCATCGCACCCATGTTAATCACGCAGGCCTTGCTCAATAATATTCTAGCCGGCCAAGATAAAACCATAATCGGGATGACCTCAATACTGGCCAGTATTGATGATAACCGCTCAGGGGGACGATACAGCTATCGAGCATCAAAAGCGGCCCTCAACCAAATAATTAAATCTCTAGCCTGTGAATTATCCGAAGCGGGAGTGAAGACCATGGCAATTCATCCAGGTTGGGTAAAAACCGATATGGGTGGAAAGGAAGGCAAGGTAACAGTAAAAGAGAGTGTTACAGGCATGCTTAATGTTATCGACAATTTAAAACTTAAGCATTCAGGTTCATTTTTTGTCTACGATGGCACTCAATTGCCATGGTAAGCCTAGTATTTACGTCTCATACAAACTCTAAGGGTAGGATATGCTTTTAACCTTTATAGTTTTAATCCTTTCTATTGTCGCTTTGCTCGGGTGGTATTTACACAAAGTCTCCCGTGACATTTCCCAAATTGACTGGGATTGGGATGACGATGAGATCCTATAAATTGATATTGCCTGCATCTATGGCTGGTCACATTACATATCCTAAGGAACGACTGCGATCTTACTCTGGAATGAGTAAATACTTTAACGTGAAATGGGGCAAGCAATGATCGCGCTTAGAAAAGTCTGGGCTGTGATCACCAAGCGATTC